>JBQGEH010000632.1:0-2878 GCA_052039515.1 Nakamurella sp.
TCTTCGTCGGCGGTGAGAAGGACCCGTTCGGCACATCGGATGAGTTCGCCGCCTGGGTGCCGCGGATCCGGGGCCGGGTGACCCAGGTGTGGCTGCCGGGTGGACACGACCCGCGCCCGTCCACCGACACCGTCCTCATCAGCGCGGTACAGGAATGGTTGAAGACTCTGTGATCTGAGGACATTAACTGACCTGAATGCTTCCTAGCCTGGTGGAACACCACCGAGGAAGGGACACCCGATGAGCGACAACACCACCCCCGAGCAGGCCGATCTCCTGGAAATCCTGCGCACCCGCAGCTACTTCCTGACGTCCGCGGTCGACGGTCTGTCCGACGAGCAGGCGGCCGCGACGCCCACCGTCAGCGAGTTGTGCCTGGGCGGGCTGATCAAACACGTCGCGGCCACGGTGTCGGAGTGGAACGACTTCATCGAGCGCGGCCCGATCTCCGGCGGCGGCATGGAGTGGTCGGAGGAGGCGGTCGCGGCGTACGGGAACCAGTTCCGGATGCTGGAGGGCGAGACGCTGGCCGACATCCTCGAGCGCTACCGGGAGGTCACCGCGCGGACCGAGGCGCTGGTGCTCTCGTCCGACCTCGATCAGCGCTGGCCGCTGCCGGAGGCGCCGTGGTTCGAGAAGGGCGCCACCCGGTCCGTCCGCCAGGTCTTCCTGCACATCTCCGCCGAGACCGCCCAGCACGCCGGCCACGCCGACATCATCCGCGAGACCATCGACGGCAAGAAGAGCATGGGCTGAGGCGGCTCGACGACGCCGGATCAGGGCAGAAAACGAACGTGCAGCGGAGGGAAACTGCCACGATTCGGCGGGAGTGGGTGTGTGGAGCCTAGGAGAATCGAACTCCTGACCTCCGCCTTGCAAAAGCGGCGCTCTACCAATTGAGCTAAGGCCCCGGGGTGCCGGACGGGCCGGCGGGAGGTGCTAGCGGCGGGGGGTGCCGGTGGCCTCGGCCCAGAGGGCGGCTTCGGCCTCGGCGGCCTTCTTGCGCTTGGCGGCGACGGCAGCACCGGCGCCGGCGAGACCCAGCAGGACCAGGAGCTTCTTCATCGCGCACACCCTTTCACGACACGCAGTGGGCCTGGGAGGACTTGAACCTCCGACCTCTTCCTTATCAGGGAAGCGCTCTAACCGCCTGAGCTACAGGCCCTCACACACGTCCGCTGCCTGACCATCACCTCGGTCCGGCAGCGACGATCAAGGTTACCGCACCCGGCGTGGAGAACCCAAACCGCGAGCTCCACGCCGGATGCGCACCTCAGTCCCGCTCGCCCAGCGTCAGCTCGACCCCGCCGGCCATCCCGGCCGCGGCGTTGTAGACGAACGACGACACCGTCGCCAGCGCGGTCAGGATGACGATGTTGATCGCTCCGATGATCGCCGCGATGCCGAACACCTTGCCCGCGGTGATCAGGTCCGACGGGGTGACGCTCGAGTCGGCGCTGGTCACCGTGGCCCAGCCGGCGTTGATCCGGCTGATCACGTCCAGCGAGCTGAACAGCACGTACAGCAGACCGACGGCGATCATCCACACGAAGAACATCACGATCGCCACGATCAGCGACACCTTCAGCGTGGTCCACGGGTCCAGCCGCTTGAGCTGCAGCGTGGTGATCCGCGGCGCGCGCTTCCCCGGCCGCCGGATGGCCTCCGTCCGGGTCGACGCCGCGGTGGCCGCCGCCGCCTCCGGGGTGCGGCCGGCCCCGGGGCCGACCGCCGTCACCGGCGACTTGGGCTGCTGCTCCGACGTCGTCACGCCTGGTCACCCTCGTCGTCGACGGAACCCTCGACCGGGTCCTCCTCGGCGGGCACGTCGGCCAGGTCCTCGACATCGACGGGCGCGAAGCCGGCGACGTCGGGCTGGTCGGTGTCCGGCGCATCCGGATCGGTCGCGTCGTCCTCCACGGTGCCGTCCACGACCGTGGTCGACCCGATCGACGCCGCCGGGGTGTCCCCGGCCGCCGCGTCCTGCACCGCGGCCTCGACCGCCTCGTCGGCGTCGTTGTTCCGCGCGATGGCGACCAGCTGGTCCCCGTCGGTCAGGTTCATCAGACGCACTCCCATGGTCTGCCGCTTCGCCTTCCGGACCGACTTCGCGGTGGTCCGGATGACGCCGCCGCTGGTGGTGATGGCGTAGATCTCGTCGTCGATGTCGACGATGAGAGCGCCCACCAGCTTGCCACGGCGACGGTCGTACTGAACGGTCAGCACACCCTTGCCACCGCGGCCCTGCGCCGGGTACTCGTCCATCTCGGTGCGCTTGGCGTAGCCGCCGGCCGTGGCGACCAGCACGTGCTTGCCGGGCCGTGCCACGTCCATCGACAGCAGCTCGTCGCCGGCGTTGAACCGCATACCCAGCACACCGGACGTCGCCCGCCCCATCGGCCGCAGCGTGTCGTCGTCGGCGTGGAAGCGGATCGACTGACCCTCGGCCGAGATCAGCAGCAGGTCGTCCTCCGACCCGCACAGCACAGCGCCGACCAGCTCGTCGTCGTCGCGCAGGTTCACCGCGACGATGCCGCCGGTGCGGTTGGAGTCGAAGTCGGTGAGCCGACTCTTCTTGACCAGACCACCCTTGGTCGCCAGCACCAGGTACGGCGAGACGCCGTAGTTCTTGATCTGGATGACCTGGGCGATCTTCTCGTCGGGCTGGAACGCGAGCAGGTTGGCCACATGCTGACCGCGGGCGTTGCGGTTGGCCTCGGGCAGCTCGTAGGCCTTCGCCCGGTACACCCGGCCCTTGTTGGTGAAGAACAGCAGCCAGTCGTGGGTGGAGCTGACGAAGAAGTGGGCGACGATGTCGTCCTGCTTCAGCGCCGCACCCTGCACGCCCTTGCCGCCGCGCTTCTGCGCCCGGTACAGG
>JBQGEH010000633.1:0-2758 GCA_052039515.1 Nakamurella sp.
GGCCAGCGCCAGCGCCCAGGCGTGCGTCGCGACCTCCTCGGCCCCCACGCTGCCCAGCGCGCCGACCCAGACCCCGTGCCGCTCGGCGGCGGCCAGGTCCACGGTGTCGTGGCCGCGCGAGGCCAGCGACACCATCCGCAGGTGCGGCAGGGCGGTCAGCAGGGCGTCGTCCACCGCGGTCCACCCGACCAGCAGCACGTCGGCCGCCCGGGCCGCCGCCGCCGCGACGATCGCAGCGGGGTCGGCGGTGTCGAGCACGGTGACCTGGAAGCCGTTCGCCTGCAGCAGGTCCCGCCCGGCATCGGGTGGGAGGTCGTCCAGGTCGGTGTACACCGCGCGGAGCGGGCCGGGCGGTCGGGTCCCGGCGTCGGGGGAGAGGCTCGTCATCAGTGCAGGTGCGACAGGAACTGTCGGGTCCGCTCGTGCTGCGGATCGTCGAAGAAGGCGTCCGGCGGCGCCTGCTCGACGATGACCCCGTGGTCGAAGAGCATCACCTCGTCGGCCACCCGGCGGGCGAAGCGCGCCTCGTGGGTGACCACGACCATCGTCATCCCCTGCTCGGCCAGACCCTCCATCACCTCGAGGACCTCGCCGACCAGCTCCGGGTCCAGCGCCGAGGTGGGTTCGTCGAACAGCATCACCGACGGGTTGAGCACCAGCGCGCGGGCGATCGCCACCCGTTGCTGCTGGCCGCCGGACAGCTCTCCGGGGTAGTGGTGCAGCCGCTGTGCCATCCCGACCCGTTCGAGCATGGCCACCGCCCGCTCCCGGGCCTCGACCTTGGTCGCCCCGGCGACCGCGGTCTGCGCGAGCATCACGTTGTGCAGCACGTCCAGGTGGGCGAACAGGTTGAACCGCTGGAACACCATGCCGATGTCGCGGCGCTGCACGGCCAGCTGGGCCTCCCGCAGCGGCCGGGTCCGGCCGTCCCGGGTGGCGACGACGCCGAGTTGTCGTCCGTCGAGCAGGATCTCGCCGCGGTCGGCCGGCTCCAACAGCGCCATCAGGCGCAGGATGGTGCTCTTGCCCGAGCCGGACGGCCCGAGCAGCGCCTTGACCTGGCCGCGGTGCACCTGGAAGTCCACCCCCTGCAACACCTCCGTGGCGCCGTAGCGCTTGTGCAGGTCCGACGCCTGCAGCAGCGGGGTCGTCCCGGGGGCCGTCGGTGCGGTCGTCATCAGGAGTCCTTCCCGGCGTGGGCCAGAACGGGGGCGGGACGGCCGGCGGACACGATGCCCAGGGAGACCCACCGGTAACGGCGCTCGATGAGCTGCTGGACGGCCATCAGCACGCTCACGATGACCAGGTAGTAGACCAGTGCGGCGGTGTAGTACTCGGCGTAGCGGAAGGTCACCGAGACGCCGGCCTGCGCGGTGGTCAGCAGCTCCCGCAGCGAGATCACCGACGCCAGCGACGTGTACTTGAGCATCGCGATGAACTCGTTGCCCGTCGGCGGGATGGCCACCTTGACCGCCTGCGGGAGCACCACCTTGAACAGCACCTGCCGCGGCGGCATCCCCAGCGCGCGGGCGGCCACGTGCTGGCCGTCGTCGACCGAGAGCAGTGCCGAGCGCAGGATCTCGGCCATGTAGGCGGCCTCGACGACCGAGAAGCCGATCAACCCGGCCAGGAACGGCGTGAACCAGTTCTCCCGCAGCGACGGGAAGATCTGCGGGCCGGCGTTCCAGATCAGCAGCAGCACCAGCAGGGTCGGGATGGCCCGGAAGAACCACACGTAGACCCCGCCGGCGGTGCGCGCCGGGCGGTTCTTCGCGATCCGCAGCAGCGCCACCCCGAAACCGAGCACGGTGGCCAGCACCATCGCCGACGCGGCCAGCGCGAGGGACAGCAGCGCCCCGTCGAGGAAGCTCTGCGAGAACAGCGCCCCGGTGAAGGTGTCCCAGTCGAAGGTCATCGGCTCAGGAGGCGATCTTGGCCGGGTCGAGCCCGTACTTCGTGGCCAGGCTCGCCAGCGTCCCGTCGGTGGCGAGCTGCTTCACGCCCGTCGCGACGGACGGGCTGAGCTCGGAACCCTTCACCGAGAACACCCCGAACTCGGTGTCGGTCGGGAAGACGCCGGCGACCGAGGTGAGCGCCCCATTGGACTTGGTGACGATGTCGGCCACGGCGACGTCGGTCTCGATGAGCGCCTGGGCCTTGCCGTTGGTCACCGCGGCGACGGTCTCGGCGACCTTGGGGTAGGGCTGCACGGTGATCGGCTCCTTGCCGGCCGCGGTGAACTGGTCCGACAACGCCTGCAGCGTCTTCTCGTTGGCGCCGCCGCCCTGGACGGCCACCGTCTTGCCGGACAGGCTGTCGGCGTCGGTGATGTCGGTGGTGCCGGCGGCGACGATGAGGCCCGGGCCGGTCTTCAGGTACGGCGCCCCGTCGGCCACCGCGAGCCGCTCCTCGCTGGTGTAGAGCCCGGACCAGACGATGTCGCACCGCTTGGCCTGCAGCGCCGGGATGAGTCCGTCGAAAGACGTGATCTGCCAGGTGGTGTCGACGCCCCAGAGGGAACCCAGGGCGCGCGCGGCGTCGGCGTCGAAGCCCACGGGTTTGCTGGTGTCGGTGCCCTCGAAGTACTCCAGCGGCGCGTACTCGGGGTCGATGCAGACCGAGAGGCTGCCGCTGGAGATGAGGCCGGCGGGTGCGGCGGTGCCGGAGGCGGATCCGCCGGTCGAGGAGGAGCTCGAGGTCGAGGCGTTGGCGCAGCCACCGCAGGCGGCGAGGGTGAGCTCCAGTGCGGCGCCCGCGG
>JBQGEH010000634.1:0-2466 GCA_052039515.1 Nakamurella sp.
ACCCGACCTGGTGCTCACCTCGGGTGGCACCGGCATCTCACCGACCGACCGGGCCGCGACGATCACCGCCGCCGCGCTGGACTACGAGATCCCCGGCATCGCCGAGGAGATCCGCCGCCGCGGGGTCGCCGCGGTGCCGACGGCCATCCTGTCCCGGGCGGTCGCCGGGGTGTCCGGCCGGACGCTGGTGGTCAACCTGCCCGGCTCCACCGGCGGCGTGCGGGACGGCCTCGCCGTGCTGGAGCCGATCCTCGACCACGCCCTGGACCAGCTGGCCGGCGGCGACCACCTGCGGACGGACGACTGATGGGCGAGGTCCGGTTGACCGGGGTCACCGATCAGCCGCTGGACGTCGCCGCCCACCTGGCCGCGGTCGGCGACCCGGCCGCCGGTGCGGTGGTGTCGTTCACCGGGACGGTGCGCGACCACGACCACGGCGCCGGCGTGACCGAGCTGCACTACCAGGCGCACCCCAGCGCACCGCGGGTCGTCGCCGAGGTGGCCGCCGAGTTCGCCGCCCGCGACGACGTCCTCGCGGTGGCGGTGACCCACCGGGTCGGGGACCTCGTCGTCGGTGACGTCGCCATCGTGGCCGCGGTGTCCGGCGCGCACCGCGGAACGGCCTTCGCCACGTGCTCCGACCTGGTCGACGCGGTGAAGGAGCGGCTCCCGGTGTGGAAGCGGCAGGTGTTCACCGACGGCACCGACGAGTGGGTCAACAGCGCCTGATCAGCGGGCGTAGCGCAGCACCTGGTCCAGCGGCCCGGACCACACCACGGTGCCGGTGAAGCCGGCCGCGGCGAACGTCGCCTCGTCGGCGGCGAGGTCGGCCGGGTCGTAGTCGTGCCGCCGGACGACCCACACCGTCTCCTCGGCGGCGAGCCGGTCGGCGGACGCGGCCAGCGTCCGGGAGAACCCGGTGAGGTTGCCGGCCTGCACCGGCGTCTCGGCGAGCGTCAGGTCGTCCAGGCCGGCGAACGCCTGCGGGTAGGCGGTGGCGATGCCGCGGGTGGTCTGACCGACGACGTCACCGTCGACGGGGTAGCGCGGGCTGAAGTAGACGCCGTCCCCGGGGGCGGCGTGGGTCTGCACGTACCCGGCCACCGACACCCAGTCGCTGCTGCTCTTGGCCCACAGCGTGCGCTGCGACAGGTACACCGGCACGGTCAGCACGACCAGCAGCACCACGGCGACGACCCGGACCGCGTGCCGGCGCAACGCGATCAGACCCAGCCCGACCAGCAGCGCCACCGCGGGGGACGCGAACGACAGGTACCGCGCGCTGTACATCGGGCTGATCGCGACCGAGTACAGGCCGATCACCGCGGTCGGGACGACGATCCAGGGCAGCAGCCAGCCCAGCGCCTCCCGCGGGGCGGCGTCCGGGCGCGGCCGTACCGCCGACACCACGGCGACGAGCATCAGCGCCCACGCGACGAGTGCGAAGCCGACCCCGGCGTACTTCCACAGGCTGGCCGGGTCGGTCAGCGAGACCACCGTGGTGTCCACGCCGCCGGTGGTGGTCGGGGTGCCGCCGAGGAACCACTGGTTCACCCCGACGTTCTGCACCAGCTGGGACAGCTTGAAGTCGTCGCCACCGAGCTGGCCGGTCTGACCGACGGCCTTGAGCACCACGGGGGAGGCGAGGGCGGTCCCGCCGATCGCGCCGACCAGCCACGGCAGCAGCTCGCGCCGGTGCATCAGCAGCAGGGCGACGCCGTGCGCGACCAGCAGCAGCGCGCCGTAGATGTTCACCACGATGCCGGCCCCGACGAGCAGCGCGTAGGCCACCCAGCGCAGCACGGCCGGCCGGTCCAGCGCACCGAGCAGCGCGACCGTCGCCCACACCGCAAGCGCGGTGGCCAGGGCGTAGGGCCGGGCCTCGATGCCCAGCCAGGTCACCCGCGGCAGGATCGCGAAGACCAGGCCGGCGGTCAGAGCCAGCCGCGCCCCGCCCCAGCGGAATCCGAGCAGGGCCACCCCGGCGGCGGCGACGCCCATCGCCAGCGCGCTGGGCAGCCGCAGTGCGAACGGCGAGATGCCGAACGCCGACGTCCACAGGTGCATCACCGCGTAGTAGGCCGCGTGCACCACGTCGATGGTGTCGGTCATCCGCCACAGCTCGGACAGGCTGCGTCCGGACCCGGAGATGGTCGCCGCCTCGTCGGTCCAGAACGAGACGTACCAGGAGTTGACCAGGCCCAGGACGGCGGTCACCACCCCGACGGCCGACGCGATCGCGCCGCGCCGGGCGTCCGTCCGGGGGGCGGCCGCGGCACGGCTGACGGTGGTGTTCACGGGGAGGACTCCGGCGTACGGGAACAACGGGCCCGTCGACGGTATCGCCGGGCCGGGACGCGCGTCCGGTGTTCGGCGCAAGTGCGGGCCCCGACACACGACGACGGCCGCCGCCCCCGGGTGCGGGCCGGCGGCCGGCGGCGGGGGGACCGGGCACAGCGTGGGGGC
>JBQGEH010000635.1:0-1794 GCA_052039515.1 Nakamurella sp.
CAGCTCACCGTCACACTGGTGCCGCCGGGCGGTCCCGGCACCAGCTCCGACACCGCGGGCAGCCAGTTCAGCGTCACCGCGCTGAACAGCACCCTGCCGGTCCCGACCGGATCCATCTGCCAGCAACAGGGGCGGCCATGATTGTGGGAGGAGCGATGCGGCGCGTCCGGACCGCGCTGCCGGCCGGCGACGATCGCGGCTCGATGTCGATGCTGCTGCTGGTGATGCTCGTCGGGTTGATGTTCGGCAGCCTGCTGGTGCCGATGATCCTCACCTCGAGCCGGGCCAGCACCTTCGACAAGACGCGCGTGCAGGCCGTGGACGCCGCCCAGGCCGGCATCGACGTCACCCTCGGCGTCATCCGGGCCGGCACCACGAACGGCATCGGCGACAGCGCGAAGCTGCCGTGCGGCCCCGGAGCGGGGACGGTCAACAGCGCCTCGGTCGCGGCGTACTCGGTGGTCGTGGAGTACTTCACGGCCGACCCGAAGGGTGAGCCGTACCCGTCCAGCCGGGCCATGCGCTGCGTCGCCGGCTACGGCACCTTCGACACCACCAGCGGCGCGACCACGCCGAGCTACGCCCGGATCACCTCGACCGGCTCGGTCGGCGCGCCGGCGAACGGGTCCAGCCCCAGCCGCACCCTGGTCACCACGTACGTCTTCCGCACCAGCAACGTCAACATCCTGGGCGGTCTGCTGCAGGTGAGCGGCAGTTCGCTGTGCCTGGACGCCGGTGCCGCGGCGCCGCCGGCGGGGACCACCGTGGTGCTGCGCAGCTGCAGCTCCAGCACCCCGGCCGCGGCGCAGCAGGTCTTCGCCTACCGCACGGACCTGACCCTGCAACTGGTCTCGTCGATCACCGCCGCCGTCCCGAACGGTCTGTGCCTGACCCCCGCCAGCCTGCCCGCGGTGGCCGGTGACGCCGTGAAGCTGTCGGCGTGCGGCCCGCTGGGCACCCCGGCCGCCTACACGCAACAGTGGAGCTACAACGACAACGGCCAGTACCAGGCGGCGCAGTCGAACTCGGCGACGACCGGCAGCCTGCCGAACCTGTGCCTGAACGTCGCCGCACAGTCGGTGGGTCAGGCCGCGGTCGTCGGCGGCTGCGGGACGGGCTGGGTCCCGTCGGCGTCGGTCGGTCCGGGCGCGGCGGCGTTGCCGCAGTGGGTCAACTTCGCCGAGTTCGGCCGGTGCCTGGACGTCACCGGCCAGAACGTCAACTCCTCGTTCCTCATCGACTATCCGTGCAAGCAGAACCCGTATCCGGCGGCCAAGACGTGGAACCAGCTCTTCACCGCGCCGTCGGTGGCCGGGGTGGTGAGCGCCACCGGGCCGATCTCCACCACGGTCGGCGGCACCCCGTACTGCCTGACCAGTCCGTCGGTGGACGGAGGTTACGTCACCGTCCGCACCTGTGCGGCGAACACCGCCGCGCAGACCTGGACCGTGAACGGCGGGGACGTGTCGCTGAGCTACTCGTCCAAGTACACGATCACCAACGGCACCCTGTGCCTCGGACTGGGCGCGCCGAACGCGTCGCTCGCCGCCTGGTCGACCATCGTCGTCGAGACCTGCACCGGTGCGGCCGATCAGAAGTGGAACGCGGTGGCCAACGTGCTGAACCCGGCGGTCAAGGACACCTACGAGAAGTAGCCGCGGGTGGGCGTTGTCGCGAGGCGGTCGCGGGGAGCACCGTGACGGCAGCGGGTCCGGCGGTGGATCGGCGGGATCCGGCGTGGCCGGGAACGGACCCGGGCCGGGGGGGGGGGCGGGGGCGGGGGCCCCCCCGGGC
>JBQGEH010000636.1:0-17251 GCA_052039515.1 Nakamurella sp.
TCCCACCCCCTGGCCACCGCGTGGTCGCGGACGGTGGTGATCGTCTGCTGGTCGGTCAGGGTGCCGTCGGCGGCGATCGTCCACCGGTAGATCTGCCCGTAGATGCTGCCTGCGTAGAGCTTGCCGTCCGGGCCGACGACCACCGAGCTGTAGCTGTGGCCCTTGGCGGCGCCGCTGTCGAGTTGGTCGAAGGCGACGTTGGCCACGCCCGGACCGGAGCCGTTGGACGTGGTGAACACGCTGCTGAACGGCATGAACGACCGGCCGCTGACGTCCTTGACGCCGTCGGTGATCTCGAAGCGGTACAGGGTGTTGCCGTCCAGCAGGGTCCCGGGCTCGAACGACACGGTGTCGCCGCCGCCGCTGGTGACACCGCCGCCGACGACGCGCGCGTTGTCCGCGACCCGGGTCAGCTTCACGTTGTCCCCGGTCAGGGTGGTCTCGTCGACCGCGCCGCCGTCGGGGTTGAGCAGGTTGTCGGCGGTGACCGAGGAGTTGACCACGGCGCCGGTGGTGCCGTTGGCCGGCGTCGTCTTCACCGTGTACGGGCGGCCGCCCAGGTCGGTGGGGACGACGTCGACGTAGTCGATCTTGGTGTTGGTGCCGCCCACGGGACTCAGCGTGAGCCGGCCGTCGGTGACCATGACGGTGCGGGTGACGGTGGCGAACCGGGTCCCGGAGGTGGGGACGAAGCGCGCCATCGCGTTCTGGTTCTCCACGTCGACCCAGTGCGCGCTGTCGGTGGCGCCGCCGGCGTCGCCGACCGCCACCGTCACGGCGTAGGCGCCGTTGGCGACGGCGAGTTCCCAGCGCCCGGTGGCCGACCCCAGCTGCATGTGCATGAACGTCGCGAGCCGCGGGTCGGGCTGGTTGGCCGACGGGGTGCCGGTGTTGCGGTTGCGGCCGTTGCCGACCAGGGACACCGGCGTCGGGTCGGTCAGCGAGACCCAGCCGTAGGTCAGGCCGCTGCCCTGGCCGGTCGAGCTGCGGGCGCCGTAGGGCTGTCCCCAGTCGGCGACGTAGCCGGTGGCCGGGGCGGTGGTGGCGTCGCCGAAATCCACCTTCACGGTGCCGGCCGGCGGGGTCACGGTGGCCGAGGTGATCTCGACGGAGTTGAGCTTGCTGTTGGTGCCGCCGATGGCGTCCAGGCTGAGCCGGCCGTCGGTGACGTCGACGGTGGCGGTGGCGGTGCGGTACTGCGCGGCGTTGGTGCCCTGGAAGCGGTTGACCAGCGTGACGCCCTCCACCCGCACCGTGGAGAAGCTGTCGTAGCAGGGAGCGGGGCAGCCGGTGCGGCCCGGGCTGGGCTGGTCGCCGACGCTGACGGTCACCGTGTAGCGGCCGTTGGGGACGGTGTACTGCCAGCTGCCGGGGGTGAGCGTGCCGCCGGTGGTCGGCTTGGGGACGAGGTCGCCGTACTGCAGGTGGAGGAGCCGGTTCTGCACCGGGGTCACCGTGGTGCGGGTGCGCAGCCGGGTGTTGGCCGTCATGTCCAGCGGGGTGGCCGGGTTGTCCTGGCGCACCCAGCCGTAGCCGCGGGTCGCGGTGAACGCCTGGCCGGTCTCGGCCGTCCAGCCGGCGAGCGTCGGTGCGCTCGCCGGTTGGAAGACGAACTTCGCGGCCACCGCCGCCTCGGCGGCGGCCGGGCCGGCGGTCAGGGCCGGCACGGTGACCAGCCCGAGCGCGACGGCCAGCGCCGTCAGCAGCGCCGGCCGGCGTCGTCGGTGGGTGCCGTGGGCACCCCGTCCCCACAACTGCATGGTGTTCCCCCCTGGGAGTCCGGCGCGGCGTCGGCCGCGCGCGCGGATGGTCATCACGTCATCACCGCCGGGCCGCGGCCCGCGTCCCCGGACGGGCCCGGCCGCGTTGGTCGCGGCCAACGGCCGGGACCGGACAGGTGGCCCCGTGTGCGTTCCGGGAGCGGTCCCGGGACGGCGAACGGGGCCGGCGGCGTGACGCCACCGGCCCCGTCCGGGTCCACGTCGACGGGCGGGGAGTCCCCGCCGTCGGGTCAGCCGCTGACGCGGGTGATGGAGAAGTTGGCGAAGTTCGCCGTGAACGGCGAGCCGCCGCCCTGGTGGGAGGCGATCAGGCCGGCCGGGGTGTTGGCGGTGATCCAGGTCGCCGGGATGGAGACCTCACCGGTGTTGATCCGGGTCCAGGTGGACGTGCCGTACAGCGAGTACGACACCACGACCTGCGGGTTGCCGTTGTAGTGCGCGGAGTCGCGCGGCGCCGGATCGATCTCGATGCGCAGATCGATGCGCTGCGAGTCGCCACCGGGCAGGTTGATGCTGGCCGCGATGGCGCCGCCGGCCGAGGTGGTCTGCTTCCAGACGGTCAGCTTGCGCACCTTCTCGGTCGGGTTCCACTCGACCTCGGCCTTGATGTAGTTGCTCGCGTTGGGCCCGAAGTAGATGCCCTGCTGCTCGGAGCCGGCGTCCAGCGCGGTGAACGGCCCGAGCAGGCGGCTCTGCACGCGGAACTTGGTGCCCGCGTTGACGCCCAGCTGCAGCGCGTTGGTGTGGCTGGTGTTGCTGTCGTTGCTCGAGGTCAACAGCAGCGAGCCGTTGGCGTAGTTGATCTTCGCGGCGTCGACGGTGCCCTGGGCGGTGGTGAAGCCGGAGCCGTCGATGCCACCGGCGTTGCCGGAGAAGCTGGCCAGGGTCTTGTTGTACTCACCCGGGGTCGGCTGGCTGCTGCCGCTGTCCGGGGTCGCGTTGACGAGCAGCCAGACGTAGTCCTGGTAGTCCCAGTTCTTCGCGCTGTTGTTGGCCACCCCGCCGATGTCGTTGCCGATCAGGTAGGCACCGCGGATGACGTTGCCGTTCGCGTCCTTGGCCGGGTAGGCGCGCAGGTTGTGCCAGCCGGACCCGTTGCGGGCGTCGTCGCTGCGGTTGACGTAGGAGAA
The DNA here is from genome assembly GCA_052039515.1 of Nakamurella sp. Taxonomy (GTDB): domain Bacteria; phylum Actinomycetota; class Actinomycetes; order Mycobacteriales; family Nakamurellaceae; genus Nakamurella. The sequence goes on from JBQGEH010000636.1 coordinate 2,912, forward strand.
GGTGTCGACGATGCCGAAGGCGCCCGACGGGGTGAAGCTGGTGGTGTTGACGCCGTTGACCGCGGTGGTGGTCGTCGGCAGCAGGATCTGGTTCTGGCCGTAACCGCTGTTGGAGCCGTCGGCCCCGCCCGGGTGGGCGTAGAGGTAGTTGCTGGTGCTGGAGCCCTTGGCGTACCAGCCGACGGACGGCGACTTGCTGGAGCTCTTGCCGGCGTAGGCGGCCAGCGGGATCAGCTGCACCGGGGCACCGGCGTCGAGCCGGGTGAAGTAGGGCGCGAGGACCTCGTCACCGACGGCCTGCGACATGCCCGAGACCGAGTTGTTGAACGGCTTGTAGGTGACACCCGCGTTGCTCGTGTAGCCGAGCGCGGAGAAGATCTCCTGTAGCGACGGCTCGCGGTCGTTCTCGTACTTGATGGCGCTCAGGCCGCCCAGCGTGACGACCCAGTTCGGGGCGTTGGTGGCGTTGCTGTTCAGCGTCAGGGTGCCCTGGCTGACCACCGTCTTGTTGGTGGCCGAGGCGTTCACCTGCGGGGTGTAGCGGACGCAGACCTGCGCGGACGCGCCGGCCGGGACCGAGAACGAGGTGGCCTGGCCGTCGCACGGGCGGAAGTCGGCCGACTGCGCGCCGCCGAAGCTCAGGCCGCTGACCGTCAGGGTGCTGCCGCCGGTGTTGGTCACGGTGAGGTTGTGGCCCGGCCGGTAGGCGTTGTAGACGGTGCTGAAGACCATCCGGCTGCCCAGCAGCAGGTTGTCCTCCGGCGAGCTGACCGCGATCGACGCGGGCGAGGTGCTCGTGCCGGCCGGGACGATGTCGATGTAGTCCAGCTTGGTGTTGGTGCCGCCGGTCTGGCTGACGTTGAGGAAGCCGTCGGTGACGGTGACGTTCGTGGTCACCGTCTTGAACTTCGCCGCCGAGGTCGGCGTGTAGTCCAGGACCCTGGTGCCCTCGAGGTTGATGACGTTGCGGCTGTCCACGAACGACGGGTCGCCGACCGAGACGGTCACCGTGTAGGTGCCGTTGGCCACGGCGGCCTTCCAGATGCCCGGGGTGGTCTGGCCCGAATTCGGCTGCATCAGCGCGAGCGTGTCCAGCCGCTGGTCGCTGTTGACGTTGCGCTCGCGGGTGTTGGGGGTGAGGTCCAGGGGGACGTCCGAGGCGTTCGTCCAGCCGTAGCCGCGGGTGGCCGAGTAGGCCTGCCCGGTGTCGGCGGTGTAGCCGGACGGGGTGGCCGCGCCGGCGGGCTGGAAGTTCACCCGGAACGTGCTGGGCACGAGGGTGTCGGCGTGGGCCGTGGCCGGCAGCAGGACGGACGAGACCGACAGTGCGAGAACGGTCGTCGCCGCCGCCAGGACGCGCGGGCGGTGCGGTTTCCTCATCGGGAACTCCAGGTGCTTCGGGGGTGGACGGGGACGGCCGGGCGTGCCGGCGGACCGACCCGTCCCGTGTGGTGGCGCAGGGCCGCCGGATCGGGGATCCGGAAGCGTCGGACTGGATGCATCGTCATCGACACGTCGTCCCGGGCGGAGCCGTCAGCCGGTCCGACGGTGCGTCCGGCACTGCCGGGGACGCGAGCGGAATCGATGACGGGACCTTCCGGTTCGGGTGCGCCACCGGGCACACCGCGCGGCCGGTCGGGACGGGCCGCGGCCGGGCGGGATGACGGAGACGCGAGGGGTGGGGGAGAGGAGCCCGACCGCGCGTCCTTGCGCCGTCCGAGCGGCCGGAACGAGCTGTGTCGAGCTGCCACGGGCCGCCGCCCCACCTGACGGACAGTATCGGAAGGACCCGGCGGACAGAACCCGTCAGAACGACTGGTTGCGTCACAGCGACACGGATGCGCCGTCGTGGTGACGCTCCGTCGGGCGCCGGCACCCGGTTCCGCCGGGTCGCCGGCCCGGGTTCACCTCCATCCGGTGAATGGCGGATGAACGGTCGCCGGGCGCGCTGTCACGGCGATCGGGCGCCGCCGGCCCGGTGGGGCCGCTGTCGGTTGCATCACCCGCGGTTCGGTAAAGATGCGCGCGAATGGAAGGGAATGACGGCGTTTCCTACGGAATCGGTGACGCCCCCGACATCGCCGGACACCCTGCGTCACGCGACGCCGGAACGGCCGGGAGGGCCGTCTCACAACCCCGGGATTAGGCGACCCTTACCCGTTATGATCGCTACGGCGCGGATTCGGGGCGCGTCATCCTCCCAGGTCCCTGCCGGTGACGGCCGGACCGCGGGCCGGTGTCCGACCGGCGCGCCAGGGGTTGCGACACGACGTCGATCCCCGGGTGACCGCGGTGATCCGGTGGCGCCCGACAGCGGCGCGACGCCGGTCGTCCCCCGTGGAAGCCGGCAGTTCCGACCGTTGCTTTCTCTCCATCCGAAAGGTTCTCCCGCCGTGGTGTCCAAGACCCAGACGTCCACCGCCGTGCCGCCCGCCTCCGCGGCGGACGCGCCGCCGGTGACGGCCCGCCGTCCGCTGCTCGAGCCGCTGCGCAAGGCCCGGCGGACGCTGCAGGGGGTGCGCACCGAGAGCCGTGCGGTGTCCCGTTACGTCTTCAACGCCCTCCCCGTGTGGCGCTACCGGCGTGCGGCCACCCCGCTGGACGCCGAGATGCAGCGGGTGGCGCGGGAGCTGCGCACCTCGGGTGTGGCGATGACGTCGATCGAGAAGCTGCTCGGCTCGAACGAGGCGCTGCACGAGCTGCAGGCCCACATCGCGCGGGCCCGCGAGGAGCGCTCGACCGCCCGCGACCCGCTGAAGCCGTACCTCATCGAGCTCTACGGCGCCCGGCCGGTCATCTCCGCCGACGACCCGGTCTTCGCCTTCGCCCTACGCGACCAGATCCGCGGGGTGGCCGAGGCCTACGCCCAGATGAAGCTGCGCGTGCAGGACATGAACGTCTGGATCAACCTGCCCACCGGTGGCGGTCCCACCCAGTCGCAGCGCTGGCACCGCGACCTCCCGGACGACTTCGAGATCATCAAGTGCTTCGTCTACCTCGCTGACGTCCCCCAGGGCGCCGGGCCGCTGCAGTACATCCGGACCACCAACACGGTCGAGGGTCGTCGCCAGTGGTTCAAGAGCGAGTTCGACGGCGTCGGCTACCGGGTCGCCGACGAGGACATCGCCTCGACCTACGCGCCGGAGCAGATCGTCACCGCCGAGGGCTCGGCCGGCACGATCGTGTTCGCCGACACCCGTGGTCTGCACCGGGGCGGCTTCGCCAAGGACACCGAGCGGGTGGTCATGCAGATCACCTACTCGTCCAACGCCTCGGTGCGCCCGCGCAACCTGGTCGCCGCGCCGGGCACCAAGCGGTCGGCGCTGGCCGACTACAAGCTGCGCGCCACCCGCTGACCCACCCGCTCGTCCCGAGGGCGGGGGCCGAGGGTCCACCGGGACCGTGGCGGGCGCCGTCCGGCGTTCCGGGGAGCTGCGGTCAGCTTCGGCGCCGCGCCCGCCAGGCGCGCAGGACCGCCACCACACCCATCACCACGACCAGGCCGAGGTACCAGCGGTAGGGCAGCAGCTCCCGGTGCCCGAACGGCCACCACAGCTGCAGCCCGGGGCCGGTGGCCACGTCCCGGACGAAGTGCAGGGTGACGCCGACCGCGGCCCCCGCGAGGACCGGCCACCGTCGGCCGGTGACCAGCCAGGCCGCCGCGAGCAGCAGCACGGTCAGCAGTGAGTGCGAGTAGGGCCGGCTGCCCACGTCGGCGACGCCGGGCACCCCGGCGTAGAGCGGCACGTGGTCCATGTCGATGGCGCACGCCGCCAGCACTGCGACCAGCGTGAAGGCGGGTGCCGACGCCAGCCGACGAGCGCCCACCCCCGCGAGCAGGGCGAGCACCGCCGTGGCCAGGTGCGCCGGCTCGTCCAGCAGCCCGATGGCCAGCCGGCTGCGCGCGTGCTCGAGGGCCAGGTCGGCGCCGACGATCACCGCCACCAGTCCCACCGGCAGCAGCGGCCACCGGCCGGCCCGGACGATCGCCGCCGCGACCGCGGGGCGACCGCGACGGACCCACCGGCTGCTCATGACCCCCGACGGTAGGGGCTCCGGACGGGAGCGCCGCCCGTCCGGAGCCGTGCCGTCGGTCACCGGTCAGCCGGTGTTCTTCAGGCCGGCGGCGACGCCGTTGATGGTGAGCAGCAACGCCCGGCGCAACTCCGGGTCGGGGGCGGCGTCGGCGCCGTCGGTGGTCTGCTCGGGGGCCTGCTCGGTGGCCCGGACCCGGGCCAGCAGGTCGACCTGGATGAAGGAGATCGGGTCCAGGTACGGGTCACGGACGGTCAGCGTCCGCTGCAGCCCGGGCTGGGCGTCCAGCAGCGACGACTCCTCGGTGACCGCGAGCACCTCGCGGACGGTGGTCTCGTGCTCGGCGCGGACCAGCTCGAACAGCGGCTTCAACTCCGCCGGTACCAGGGTGTCCACGTAGTGCGCGGCGATCTCCATGTCCGTCTTGGCCAGGGTCATCTCCACGTTGGAGATGAACGTCCGGAAGAAGTGCCACTTCTGGTGCATGTCGCGCAGCGTCTCGAACCCGCCCGCCTCGCGGACCGCGCGGATGCCGGAGCCGACACCGAACCATCCGGGGACGATCTGGCGGGACTGGGTCCAGCCGAACACCCACGGGATCGCCCGCAGGGCGCCGAGGCCGCCGCCGCTGGACGGGCGCTTGGCCGGCCGCGAGCCGATGTTCAGCGACCCGAGCTGCTCGACCGGGGTGGAGGCGATGAAGTAGGCGGGCAGGTCGGGGTGGTCGAAGAGGGTCCGGTACCGGGCGAACGCCGCGTCGCTCATCGTCGTCATCGTCTCGTCCCAGGCGGCCATCTGGGCGTTGGACGCCCGGGCCTTGACGTGCAGCGCCGAGGCGGTGAGCGTGGCCGCGACGGTCAGTTCCAGGTTCTCCCGGGCGAGGTCGGGCAGCAGGTACTTGTCGCTGATCACCTCGCCCTGCTCGGTGAACTTGATCTCGCCGGTCAGGGTGCCGTGCGGCTGCGCCAGGATGGCGTCGTAGGTGGGGCCGCCGCCGCGGCCGACCGAGCCGCCGCGGCCGTGGAACAGCCGCAGCCGGACGCCGTGCCGGGTGGCGATGTCGCGCAGGGTCCGCTGCGTCTTGTGGATCTCCCACTGCGAGGTGGTGACGCCGGACTCCTTGTTGGAGTCGGAGTAGCCGAGCATCACCTCCTGCACGTCACCGCGCAGCCGGACGATCAGCCGGTAGGTCGGGTCGGACAGCAGCTCGTCGAGGACCTCGCCGGACCGGCGCAGTTCTTCCACGGTCTCCAGCAGCGGCGCGAAGCCGATGCGGGCGAAGCGGCCGGAGCCGTCGGCCGCGCCGTGCACGTCGAGCAGGCCGGCCTCCCGGGCCAGCACCGCGGCGGCCAGCACGTCGTCGGCACCGCGGGTCATCGAGATGATGTAGGTCTGGATGACCTCGTCGCCGTAGGTGTCCAGGGCCGCGGCGACCTCGCGGAACACCGACCAGGTCTTCGTGCCCGCGGCGTCCAGCGGCGGCGGGGTGCTGGCCAGCGGTCGCCGGGAGGCGAGCTCCTTGGACAGCAGTCGCATGCGGGCGTCCCGCGGCAGGTCGCCGTAGCTCCAGGGGTGGTCGCCGAGCCGGTCCACGAGCTGGCCGACGGCGTGGTGGTGGGCGTCGGCGTGCTCACGGATGTCCATCGTGGCCAGGTGCAGCCCGTACATCGCCACCGTGCGCTCGAAGCGGGCGAGCATGCCGTCCGCGGCCAGTCCGCCGCCGTGCGCCTGCAGTGACGCCCGGATGAGGGCGAGCTCGGCCTGCAGCGGGACGATCGAGGTGTAGTCCCGGCCCGGCCGCGACGGGGTGCCGTCGTCGACCCGGGCGCGGGTGTTGAGCAGCTTGGCCCGCATGCAGGTGAGCTTGAGCCGGTAGGGCTCCTGGGCGTTGAGCTCGAGGATGCGCTGCGGCAGCCGGGTGAGCACCGCGAGGTCGGCGTCGATGGACTCCTGCAGCTCCGCGGAGTGACCGGCGATCTCCGACGAGATGGACAGCGCGTGGATGAGCTCGTCGAGCTGGCGGATCATGATGCCGATGGCGGCCTGGTTCTGCAGCCGCAGGATCTCCCGGGTGATCGCCGGGGTGACGTTGGGGTTGCCGTCGCGGTCACCGCCGATCCAGCTGCCGAAGGTCAGCGGGGCGGCGTCCGGCGGGTACGCCGCGCCCTCGTCGGCCAGCAGGGTGGCCAGGTCCGACGACAGCTGCGGGATCGTCTCGGACACGATGTCGGACAGGTAGTACATGGCGTTGCGTGCCTCGTCGACCGGGGTCGGCTGCACCAACCGCAGCTCGTCGGTCTGCCAGATGAGGTCGACCAGCTCGGCGAGCCGGCGGTCCTGGGCGGCCCGGGCGGCGGTGTCCGGGGCGGTGGGGACGCTGAGGATGTCGCACAGCTGCCGCAGCTTGGTCAGCACCGAACGGCGGGACGCCTCGGTCGGGTGGGCGGTGAAGACCGGCTGCACGGCCAGGTCGGCGATGGCCGACGACAGCACCTGCGGTCCGGCGGTGGCGGCGATGTCCCGGACCGCCTGCGCGAGCCAGCCGTCTCCGGCCGGCCGGTTGCGCAGCCGGCGGACCCGGTGCACCTGCTCGGCCGCGTTGGCCAGGTGGAAATAGGACGCGAACGCCCGCACCAGCTTGGTCGCCTCGGGCAGCGGCAGCTCGGCCAGCAGCCGGCGCAGCTCGGCGCGGGTGCGCTCCCGGTCGGCCTCGTCGTCGAGCTCCTTGGCCGCCTTGCTCAGCGCCCGGACCCGCTCGACGAGGTCGAGCAGCTGCGGGCCGTGCTGCCGGACGAGGGTCTGGCCGAGCAGGGCGCCGACCCGGCGGACGTCGGCCCGCAGATCCTGGTCCGACGGCTCGTGGGGGCCGGGCGGGTCCAGCGGCGCCGCGGCGGCGGTCACGGGGGAGGGGGCCGGTGCAGGGGCTTCACTGTCGACGGTCACGCCGGTCAGTTTCCCGCCGATGCGTTACGGCGGCATTTCCGCGACGGCCCGACCAGGCGCGGCACGCCGCAGGCACCACGGTCCGGTGTGACAAGCTGCACACCATGACGCGTCGTCGGGTCCCCGTCCGGTTGCTCGCGCTGGCCGCTGCGGGCCTGCTGCTCGCCGGCTGCGGCGGTCAGGTCGGCGCGGCCGCGGTGGTCGGGTCGTCCTCGATCAGCACCGACACCATCGACGACCTGAGGACCGCGCTGGACGCGACCGCCGAGCAGGACCTGCTGGCGGCCGACCCGGGGGTGCTGGCCACCCGGGTCGCCCAGGACCGGGCCCTGGTGACCTACGCGATCTGGCACGAACAGGTGAGCCGGGCCGGACTCACCCCGAACGACCAGGCCCAGCAGCAGATCGAGGCGCTGCGGGCCGATCCGGCGACCGCGACGCAGGTCGCCACGCTGCTGCGGGCGACCCCGGAGACCGTGCGGCAACGACTGGCGGACACCCTCGTGCTGGGGCAGCTCGCCTCCGACGCCGCGAGCGCCGGCACCCCGCTGACCGGGCCGACCATCGAGTACGAGTTCATCCGGCAGCCGTCGCTGCAGGCGGCGCTGGACGCGCGCACCCGCTACGCGGGCGACCCGGCCGCATGGGCCGCCGATCTCGCCGCGGCCGGCTCCTCGGACGGGGGGTCGGGGACGGCGGTGGCCGTCGGCGCTCAGGTGACGTTCATCCCGACCGGTCTGTTCTCCGCCGCGCCCGGCAGTTTCGTCGCCGTCCCCGGCCAGGCCGGCGACGGCACCGCCACCGTGCTGCGGGTGGTGCAGCGCTCGGTCGGGACCGCACCGCTGGACCCGTCGGCACTCCAGCAGCTCGGCCCGATCGGGGTGAGCGGACTCGGCGCGATGGTGCTCGCCCAGCAGGGGCAGGCGGCCGGGCCGGTCCAGGTGAACCCCCGCTTCGGGGTGTGGGACGCCGAGCTGGCCCAGGTGGTGCCGGCGCCGGCTCAGCTCTGAGAGCGCGCCCGGGCCGGCGGGCGGCGCCGGCGCTGCGCTGAGGGCTACCCCGGGGCGGCGGGCGGTCCCCGTTCAGCGCCGGCCGGTCGGTGTCCGGCCGACCGCGGGCGGTGCCGGGGCGCTGTGGTCCCCGGGCCGATCGGGGTCGGCGACCGTGGGCGTCCTCCGGTCGGGGGAGGCGGTCTCCACCGCGGCACCGGTCGATCGGTGGACACCGTCGCCGGGCCGGTCGGCGAAGGCTGGGGTCACGGCCGCGGAACCCGCCGCGGCCCCAGCCCCGGAGGTCAGGATGAGCGTCCGCCGCCCGCCCCGCCGGTCCGGTTCCGTCCGTGTCAGCGGCTGCGCCGTCGCGCCGGCCGCACGACCGCGCACCCCGACCGCTCCCTCGCCCGCCCGTCCGGGTGGTCGCGGACGGCGTGACGGGATCGTGATGAGGCACCTGATGGAATCGCCACCGATCCCGCCCCCCGGACACACGGCGTCACCTAGGTTGAGCCGTGTGTCGCATCGTGGATCGCAGGGGGTTCAAACACCTGCGACCGTACGCCCGATCGGGGTCATCCCCTCGATAGCACGCTCACCGGCTGTAACGTTCGTCGCTCCGAGCCCGATGTGTCCCTGCAGTGACCGGCAGGTGACGGACACCTTTCCTCCCGCGGCGCGGGGGGCGGGGCGGACGGGATCGGCCGGCCACGGACGGATCGGATGTATCAGCGTCCACCGGTCCGGCATCGGATGGTCGCGGAAACACCGCGATGGACGACAGCGTCGCCACTTCCAGGTCTGTCCGGGCCGGGGCGTCCCGGAGCTGACGTCGTTCCGTCCGATCAGTGACCGACTGTCGGACAAGGGCAGATTGTCCGGATGCACGTTCGGAGCAGCGTATGGAGTCACAACGACAGGCTTTCTGTCACTCACCGTGAGATGTTCCCCCGAATGCCTGCACGAAACGCAGCGCTGTTGTACCGTTGACCCCGGCAGTGAAGAAAATGTCACAGATCGATGCATCGTTCACCCGAACGGCTCGCGTCGATCGCCATCAGGTCGAGCGTCGGTCGCAGTCAGGTCCGACCACCGCCGCGGCACCGGTGCCGCCGTCCCCCCTGAGCCCCTGACACACCCTGGACTGAAGGTCATGATGAGAGCCTGGGCCGCGATCTCCGCAGCAGCTGTACTGGTGGCACTGCCGGTGTCCGTGCAGCAGGCGACCGGCGAGCCGCTGGAGAGCGGGACCACCGGCGCCGCCGGGGTGTCCGGAACGCCGGCCGGCCCGGCCGCCTCCGTGGCCGACATCGGTGTGGTCCTGTGGCTGTCCGTCGCCGTCGTCGCCTCCCTCGCCGCCTTCCTGGTGCTCCGGCACAGCCGCCGGATGATCGCCCTGGACGCATCGGGCTCCCTGAACCCCGTGGGCGCTGTGGGCACCGTCGGGTCGCCCGTCGCGCCCGCTGCGGAACCCCTGTCGTTCGTCCGCCCGGACCGCTCCGGCGCGACCAGCACCGCGACCGGTCGATAACCCGTGGCGCTGATCGACGAGACCCCCGCACGATCCGCCACCACGCCGGGCATCGCGACCCGGCGGGCCGCCCCGGCCCCGCATCACGCCCGTCTCCAGCACCCGTCCGGGTGGGGGTGGCGGCAGCGCTACGCCCGCTACCTCGCCCTGACCGACCTGTTCGTCATCATCTGGGCGGCCGCGGGTGCCCACTTCGCCCAGTCGATCATCAGCTCGGGCCTGCGCGGCCCGATCGACCCGTTCAGCGTCGACGCGATCGTCACCAGCGGTGCCGTCGTGCTGCTGTGGATCCTGCTGCTCGCCGTCTTCGACACCCGGGACGCCAAGGTCGTCGGGTTCGGGTCGGAGGAGTACAAGCGGGTCCTGAACGCCACGTTCGTGGTGTTCGCGCTGTACACGATGGTGTCCTACCTGTTCCAGCTGCCGTTCTCGCGCAGCTACCTGCTGGTGGTCATGCCGGCCGGCGTCATCGGCCTCATCGCGGGCCGCTGGGTGTGGCGCCGCTGGCTGCAGCTGCAGCGTGACCGGGCCCGGTACGTCACCAACGTGCTGGCCGTCGGCGACGCACAGACCGTGTGGGACCTGATCGCCGAGCTGCGGCGCGCGCCGCGGGCGGGCTACCGGGTCATCGGGGCGTGCGTGTCCGGTGGCACCGCCCGGTCGGCCGTGGCCGGTGAGGCGACGCTGTCCCCGGAGCACATCCTCGGGGTGCCGGTCGTCGGGTCGCTCACCCAGGTGCTCAGCGCGGTCCGGATGACCGGGGCCGACGCGGTCGCCGTCACCGCCACCGGGGCGTTCGGCCCGGCCGCGGTACGGGAGCTGTCCTGGGAGCTGGAGAAGACCGACGCCGAGCTGATCCTGGCGCCCGCGCTGACCGACATCGCCGGGCCCCGGGTGCACACCCAGCCGGTGGCCGGCCTGCCGCTGATCCACGTCGAGCGGCCGACCTACTCGGGTCCGACCCGGGTGGTGAAGTCGGCCTTCGACATGGTCGGCGCGACCCTGCTGCTGATCCTGTTCTCCCCGTTCATGCTGGCCATCGCGGTCGCGGTGAAGCTGGACAGCCCCGGCCCGGTGTTCTTCCGTCAGGAGCGCGTGGGTGTCGACGGCACCCGGTTCCGGATGGCGAAGTTCCGCACCATGCGGGTCGACGCCGAGGCCATGCTCGAGGAGCTGCGCCGGGCGCAGCAGACCGACGCCGGCAACGAGGTGCTGTTCAAGATCAAGAACGACCCGCGCATCACCCGGGTGGGACGGATCCTGCGGCGCTTCAGCCTCGACGAGATCCCGCAGCTGTTCAACGTCGTCAGCGGCGAGATGAGCCTGGTGGGTCCGCGCCCGCCGCTGGCCGCCGAGGTCGCGCAGTACCACGACGAGGTGCACCGGCGGTTGCTGGTCCGGCCCGGGATGACCGGGCTCTGGCAGGTCTCCGGACGCAGCGACCTGTCGTGGGAGGAAACCGTCCGGCTCGACCTGTCCTACGTCGAGAACTGGTCCATCACCGGCGATCTCATGATCCTGTTCAAGACCGCCAAGGCAGTCGTGTCGTCGTCAGGTGCCTACTGACGAGGTGACGTGACGTCACCGTCGTGACCCGCTCCGCGCGGGTCGGGCCCTCGCGGCCGGCCCCCGGGCCGGGCCGCCCCGGGCCGCCGGGTGTGCCGCCGTCCGCGGCGCCACGCCCACCCCACGCCCCGGACGGCCCCCGCCACGCCGTCCGACCCCGTCCCGCCCGGGCGCGCCCCGCCGCGCCCGGTGGCCCGGCGCGTCCGCGCCCGTCCCGTTCCGAAGGAGCGCACCACCGATGACCGACACCACCGCAGCCGGCACGCCGGCCGCCGCCGAGACCCCGATGAGCATCGCGCTCGTCGGTACCCGGGGCGTCCCGGCCCGCTACGGCGGGTTCGAGACCTGCGTCGAGGAGGTCGGCTACCGGCTGGCCGACCGCGGGCACCGGGTCGTCGTGTACTGCCGGGACGCCGCGAGCGAGACCCCGCTGGCCGAGCGGCCCACCGAGTACCGCGGGATGGAGCTCGTGCACAAGCCGGCGATGCGCAAGCGCTCGCTGGAGACGCTCAGCCACACCGCACTGTCGGCCGGGCATCTGTTCCGGCACCGCACCGACGCCGCAATCGTGTTCAACTCGGCGAACGCGCCGTTCCTGCCCATCCTGCGGGCGGCCGGCATCCCGTTCGCCACCCACGTCGACGGCCTGGAGTGGCAGCGCGGCAAGTGGGGCGGCGCCGGCAAGCGGTACTACCAGCTGGCCGAGCGGGCCTCGGTGTGGTGGTCGGACGCGCTGATCGCCGACGCGCAGGGCATCGCCGACTACTACCGGCGCAAGTTCGACGCCGACACCGAGCTGATCTCGTACGGCGCGCCGATCGTCAGCGACGCGTCCGACCGGCTGCACGAGCTGGACCTGACCAGCCGCGGTTATCACCTGGTGGTGGCCCGGTTCGAGCCGGAGAACCACGTCCACCTCATCGTGGAGGGCTACGTGGCCCGCGGTGCGACGCTGCCGCTGGTGGTCGTCGGGTCGGCACCGTACGCCGACGAGTACACCGCGCGGCTGCACGCGCTCGCCGACGACCGGGTGCGGTTCCTCGGTGGGGTGTGGGACCAGGAGCTGCTCGACCAGCTGTACGCCAACGGGCTGACCTACCTGCACGGTCACTCGGTCGGGGGAACGAACCCGTCGCTGCTCCGTGCGCTGGGGGCCGCGGCCGCGACCACCGCGTTCGACGTGGTGTTCAACCGCGAGGTGCTGGGCGACTCCGGGCGCTACTTCGCCACCGCCGCTGACGTGCGGAAACTGGTCGAAGAAGCGGAGGCGGACCCGGGGGCCACCCGGGAGCGCGGACGGGCGGCGCTGCGCCGGGCGGGTCTGTACACCTGGGACGACGTCGCGGACCGTTACGAGGCTCTCTGCAGGAATCTCGTCGAATCGCGTGATGACCGTGGGCGACGGTCGTCCCACCCGAGAGAGCGACAGACGGCCCGTTCGCACGGCTGAAAAGCACTCGTTGTGACCACCACCGATCACGGAGACCACCTGATGCCCAGCACCACCGCCGACCGCGCCGCGGCCGCGCCGACCCCCTCGCGGGAGCGGTACGCCGACGTCGTGGCGCGTCTGGCCGGCGCCCAGAAGCACACCCCGGGTGCGCCGGCGTACTCCCGGTACGTCAACCGGCCGCTGGGCCGTCGGCTCGCCGCCGCCGGCTACCTGGCCGGTCTGACCCCGAACGTGATCACCGGCATCTCGGCGACGTTCTCCTTCGCGGGCATCGCCGTCATCGCGCTGGTGCGCCCGGCCTGGTGGACCGGCGTCGTGGTGTGCCTGGCGCTCGTCGTCGGGTACGCCTTCGACGCCGCCGACGGCCAGCTCGCCCGGCTCCGCGGTGGCGGCAGCCACGCGGGGGAGTGGCTGGACCACATGGTCGACGCGGCCAAGATCAGCGCCCTGCACCTGGCCGTGCTCATCGCGGCCTACCGCTTCTTCGACCTCGGGTCGGCCGGCTGGCTGCTCGTCCCGGCCGGGTTCGTGCTGGTGGCCAACGTGATGTTCTTCGGGATGATCCTGAACGACCTGCTGCGGGCCCGGCAGGCCGCGAAGACCGGTGTGCCGGTGTCGCGGGACCGCCGTCCGTCGCTGGTGCGGTCGCTGCTCGTGGTGCCCACCGACTACGGCCTGCTGTGCGCGGTGTTCCTGCTGCTCGGCGCGACCACCGTCTTCTTCTCCGTCTACACCGTGCTCTTCGTCGCCAACGCCGCCTTCCTGGTGCTGGCCGCGGTCAAGTGGTTCCGCGACATGGGCGCTCTCGACACCCCCACTCCCGGAACGGATGCCACCCGATGAACGCCCTCCCGCGCACCCGCGCCCTCGTCGCCGGCCTCGGCGCCCTGGCGCTGCTCACCCTCGGGGCCTGCAGCTCCGCCGACTCCGACCAGGCCTCGTCGTCGGTCGCGTCGACGACATCGTCGGTGGCGCAGTCGGTGTCGGACGACGCCGTGTCCGACAGTAACGTCATCCCGCCGGCCACGACCGACCCGGCGGCGCCGGAGTCCAACACCGAGGTCGCGCCGAGCACCGAGCTCCCGTCGGCCGCCGCACCGGCGACCACCGAGGTGCCCGCGCCGGGTGGCGGCAACATCAACGAGACCGTCGCCGAGTCGACGCTGGCCACCAACGCCCCGGTCGCGGTCACCGAGACCGCCGACTACGGCAACGGTGTCACCGCGTCGCTGGCCAAGGTCGAGAAGATCACCACCACCGCCGAGCTGCCCGGCGAGATCGCCGGTCCCGGCGTCGCTCTCACCGTCCAGATCGTCAACGGGGGCAGCGAGGCCATCGACCTCGGCGCGGTCGTCGTGGACCTGCAGGACTCCGCCGGCACGCCGGCCCTCCCGATGACCGCCGCCACGGCGTCGCCGTTCACCGGATCCCTTGCCGCCGGCGAGACCGCCGAGGGCGTCTACGTCTTCACCCTCCCGCAGCCCTACTCCGGCCCCGCCACCGTGAGCGTCAGCTACACGGTGAACGCGCCCGTCGTCGTCTTCACCGGCGACATCGCATGAACTCGCACGTCACCGCCCCCCGTCAGAGCCGTATCCACAGGAGTCGACCAATGAGGTTCCCCGACCGCCTGCGAACGCGTCTCACCGCAGTCCTCTCGACCGGCGCGCTCGTCGCCGGCGGACTGACGGTGGGAGTGTTCGCCGCCCCCTCGGCAGCCGCCGATGTCTCGCCCGTCGCGCCGCGCACGGCTTCCACCGTCACAGCGGACGCCCTGCCGACCGTGCAGATCGACGGGGTGGCGTGGGACCAGGCCATCG
>JBQGEH010000637.1:0-3216 GCA_052039515.1 Nakamurella sp.
AGCGTCCCGGTGACGGTCCTCCCGCCGATCTGCACGCCGACCTGGTCCCTCCCGCCGGCGTTCCCGCTGCCGAAATCCGTTGACGCGGCCGCTATCTCGCCCGCTTTGACGGAAAACGGCAGCGCAACAGGGGGCCTCGCGCCGCACGGGGTCTCGCGCCGCACGAGGCCTCGCGCCGCACGGGGTCTCGCGCCGCACGAGGCCTCGCGCCGCACTGGGCCTCGCACCGCACGGGGTCTCGCGCTGCGCGGGCCCGCCGCCGGCCCCGCGGGACCTCAGCCCCAGCCGTGCGACCTCGGATCCGGCGGCAGCCGGGGGTTGAGCAGGTGCGCGACCAGCGCCGTCCAACCCGTCTGGTGGGTCGCCCCCAGCCCCTCGCCGGTGTCGCCGTCGAAGTACTCGCAGAACGACGGGTGCTCCGACCACAGCGGGTCGTCGGACGCCTCGATGCGGTCACCGTCGGCCGGCCGCCTGCCGTCCACCGGCCGGAACAGCGACGTCAGCCCGCTGTCGATGAGGTCCGCGGCCTGCACCAGCGTCTTGTGATTGCCCGAGCCGCGCGGGATCTCGATGGTGAACGAGTCGCCGAAGTGCCGGCCGTAGGTGCGCAGCTTGTCGGCCAGCAGCACGTTCACCGGGAACCAGATCGGCCCCCGCCAGTTGGAGTTGCCGCCGAACATGCCGCTGCGCGACTCGCCCGGCTCGTACTCGATACTCACCTGCTGGCCGCCGATCTCGGCGGTGATCACCTGTTTCACCGCCGCCGACAGCGACCGGATCCCGAACGGCGACAGGAACTGCTCGGTGTCGAACATCCGCTCCAGGATGCGCTTGAGCCGGTCGGGGTCGACCAGCGACAGCAGCATCCGGCGGCCGCCCGGCCCCGACCGGGACAGCAACGGCCCCATCATCTCCGGCCGCCGCCGCTGCAACCAGCGCAGCCGGGCGGTCACGTCCGGGCACTCGTCGGCGATCCACTGCGGCACCTCGGTCGCACCCAGGATCGGCAGCAGCCCGACCATCGACGGCACCCGCATGTGCGGCGCCCGCCCGTCCGGGTGCACCAGGACGTCGTAGAAGAAGCCGTCCTCCTCGCTCCACAGCGAGATGCCCCGCGACCCGAACTCCCGCATGGCCTGCGCGATCGAGAGGAAGTGCTCGAGGAACTTGGTGGCGACGTCGTCCCAGGCGCTGTCGTGCCGGGACAGCTCCAGCGCGATCTTGAACATCTGCTGGCAGTAGAACGCCATCCAGCTGGTCGCGTCGGACTGCTCCAGCCGGTAGCCGGGCGGCAGCGGTGCCGACCGGTTGAACAGGCCGATGTTGTCCATCCCGAGGAAGCCACCCTCGAAGACGTTGGAGCCGGTGGCGTCCTTGCGGTTGACCCACCACGAGAAGTTCAGCAGCAGCTTGGTGAACACCCGGACCAGGAACTCCCGGTCCCGGTAGCCGTCGATGCGGTAGACGTGCCAGGCCGCCCAGGCGTGCACGGGCGGGTTGACGTCGCTGAACTCCCACTCGTAGGCGGGCAGCTGGCCGTTCGGGTGCATCGCCCACTCGCGGCACATCAGGACGAGCTGTTCCTTGGCGAAGTCGGGGTCGACGTGGGCCAGCGGGATGACGTGGAAGGCGAGGTCCCAGGCGGCGAACCAGGGGTACTCCCACTCGTCGGGCATCGAGATGACGTCGGCCATCGCCATCTGCCGCCAGTGCTCGTTGCGCACGTACTTGCGGTAGTCGGCCACCGGCGGGCTGTTCGGGTCGCCCTCCAACCACACGCTCACCTCGTAGAGGTAGAGCTGCTTGCCCCACAGAAGGCCGGCGTAGGCGCGGCGGGCGATGTGCCGGTCGGTGTCGGACAGCTCCGGGTGGATGACGTGGGAGTAGAAGTCGTCGGCCTCGAACTGCCGGTCCTCGAAGACCGCGTCGAATCCCGGACCGAAGGTGGTCGCGCTGGGCGCGTCGTGGGAGAGCCGCAGCTCGACGGTCTCCGAGCCGCCGGGCGGGATCGCGTCGAAGTGGTACCAGAACGCGGCCTTGGTGCCCTCCAGCGCCGGGTTCACCGCCGTCAGGTCGCCGTGCACGACCCGGTTGTTGATGCCGTCCTTGGTGTACTTCGAGGTGTTCGTCGGCGCCCCGAACAGCTTGACCGCGTTGGTCTCGTTGTTGCAGAACAGCACGTCGGGGGAGCCGGCCGCGGCCAGCACGTAGCGGCCGAGGAAACCCTGGGTGATCTCGATCGCCTCGAGCCCGCCGACGGACAGCGTGGGCGGCAGGATCTGGTCCATCGTGCCCTGCCGGCCGTCCCGGCCCCAGGCCCAGGTGTTGCGCAGCCAGGCCGTCGGCAGCACGTCGATCGGCGCGGCGTCCGGCCCGTGGTTGGTCACGGTGATCCGGATGCAGACGTCGTCGGCCTCGGCCTTGGCGTAGGTCATGGTGACGTCGAAGAAGCGGTTCTCGGCGAGGATGCCGGTGTCACCCAGCTCGTACTCGCGCTGGTCGCGGCCGCGGGCCGCGTTCTCGTCCCGCAGCTGCTGGTAGGGGAACTCGGCCTGCGGATAGCGGTAGAGCCACTGCATCCAGCTGTGGGTGGGGGTGCCGTCGACGGCCCACCAGTACTCCTTGACGTCCTCACCGTGGTTGCCCTCGCCGTTGGTCAGGCCGAACAGCCGCTCCTTGAGGATCGGGTCCTTGCCGTTCCACAGCGCCACCCCGATGTTGAGGAAGCCGAAGCGGTCGCAGATGGCGCCCAGGCCGTCCTCGCCCCAGCGGTAGGCGCGGGCGTTGGCGTGGTCGAACGGAAAGTAGTCCCACGCGTTGCCGTCGGGGGAGTAGTCCTCCCGGACGGTGCCCCACTGGCGGCCGGAGACGTAGGGCCCCCAGAGCCGCCACGGACCGGCGGCGCCGGGGGACTCGGCGAGCCGGGCGTGCTCGGCCGACAGCGGGTGCCGGGCACCCTCGTCGACCGTGTCCGGGTCGGCCGGGCCGTTCGGGTAGTAGAAGACGTCGTCGACGTCCAGGGGTGCCGACGACGGCGGCGGCGCGGTCGGCGGGGCGGGGGTGCGCCCGGCGGCGCCCCGCGGTCTCATCGGACTCGTCGTCACCGCGTCGATACTGCGGCATCCGGGTCACGGTCGGGTCACCGGGGGTCGTCGGTACAGGCTTGGAACGGCGGAAGGGGCCCCGGGGACGAGGGCGTGGAGGAGCGAGCGCCGG
>JBQGEH010000638.1:0-1780 GCA_052039515.1 Nakamurella sp.
ATGGATTGAGGAACAGATGCCCAAGATGAAGACCCACTCCGGGACCAAGAAGCGGATCAAGGTCACCGGTAGCGGAAAGCTGCGTCACGACGGCTCCGGCAAGCGCCACAACCTGGAGAAGAAGACCTCCAAGATGACGCGGCGCATGGGCAAGGGCGGCGAGATCGCGGCTCCGGACGCCCCCCGCATCAAGCGCCTCCTGGGCATCTGACCCCCTTCCCGAACCACTGACCCGAGCGCCGAACCACGCCTCGGGCGATAGAGAAAGCCAGGTCCTCCGATGGCCAGAGTGAAGCGGGCAGTCAACGCCCAGAAGAAGCGCCGCGCGATCCTCGAGCAGGCGAGCGGTTACCGCGGGCAGCGTTCGCGCCTGTACCGCAAGGCGAAGGAGCAGTCGCTCCACTCGTTGACCTACGCGTACAACGACCGCCGCAAGCGCAAGAACGACTTCCGCCAGCTGTGGATCACGCGTATCAACGCGGCGGCCCGTTCCAACGGCATCACCTACAACCGCTTCGTCCAGGGCCTCAAGGCCGCCGGCGTCGAGGTGGACCGCAAGATCCTGGCCGAGCTGGCCGTCTACGACCCCGCGGCGTTCG
The DNA here is from genome assembly GCA_052039515.1 of Nakamurella sp. Lineage (GTDB taxonomy): Bacteria > Actinomycetota > Actinomycetes > Mycobacteriales > Nakamurellaceae > Nakamurella. The sequence goes on from JBQGEH010000638.1 coordinate 600, forward strand.
CCGCGCTGGTCGTCGTCGCCCGCGAGGCGCTCCCGGCTGACGCCGGCACCGACAGCGCGGACGCGGCCTGAGTCCGTCCCCGCGGTCCCGTCGTACCGCCGACCGCCCGGCCGACACCTCGTCGGGCGGGCGGTCGTCCGTTCCTCGGGGGGACCGTTCCGAGAATCGCGGCACCCGACCTTCCGGCGCCGGGCGTGCTGAGCCGATCGAGTCCGAGGACGCCCCCGACGGTGTGCTGACCGAGCGGTCCAGCCGCATCGTCGCCGCCCACAAGCTGCTGCGTCGTCCCCGACGGACCGAGGCCGGACAGTTCCTGGCCGAGGGCGCCGGTCCGGTCACCGAGGCGATCGCCGCCGAACGTGACCGCCCGGGCACCGTGCTGGAACTGTTCGTCACCGAGGCCGCGGCCGCGCGGCACGTGGACCTGGTGCGGGCCGCGTTCGCCGCCGGGGTCGAGGTGACCCAGGTGACCGAGCGGGCGGCGGCGGCGCTGTCTGACACGGTCGCCCCGCAGGGGCTGGTCGCCCGATGCGCGCTGCCGGACACCGAGCCGGACGAGCTGCTGGCGTCCTCGCCGCGGTTGCTGGCGGTCTGCGTGGAGACCAACGACCCGGGCAACCTGGGCACCATCATCCGGCTGGCCGACGCCGCCGGAGCCGACGGCGTGCTGGTCGCCGGGGACGCGGTCGACCCGTTCAACCCCAAGACGGTCCGGGCCACCACCGGCAGCCTGTTCCACCTCCCGGTGGTCCGGGTGCGCGACCGGGCCGAGGCCGTCCAGGCCCTGCACGACGCGGGTGTATCGGTGCTGGCCACCACCGGCACGGCCGATTTGGACCTGCCGACGGCCAGCGCCCAGGGCCTGCTGGAGCTGCCGACGGCCTGGCTGTTCGGTAGCGAGGCGCACGGCCTGCCGGCAGCGGTCGTCGCCGCGGCGGACGCCGCGGTGCGGGTCCCGATCTACGGCCGGGCCGAGTCGCTAAACCTGGCCACCGCTGCCGCGTTCTGCCTGTACGCCAGCGCCACCGCGCAGCGGGCCGCCGACGCCTGACCGGGTCGGGTGGTGACGGCTCTCACCGTCACCACCCGGTCACCGTCGGAATCGTTCGCGGCGCTCAGGGGTTGACCACACCGGACACACATTTTCGGTGGAGGTGGACGCGTCATGTCGAACGCGGCAA
>JBQGEH010000639.1:0-3024 GCA_052039515.1 Nakamurella sp.
GGACCACGCCCGTTCCAGCCCGGGGAGGCCGGGGGGCGGCAGCGTGGCGGGAGCGGTCCGGGAGGCGGCGGGGGTCACCAGACGATCTCGGAGATCGAGGCGTTGAGCCCCGACCCGATGCCCATCAGCAGCACCCGGTCCCCCTGCGACAGCTCGCCGGACACACTGGCCAGGGTCAGCGGGATGGCCGCCGGACCGAGGTTGCCGCGGGTCGGGAACGTCAGCGGGATGCGGTCCAGGTCGAGGTCCAGCACCTGCGCGATCGCCTTGGTGTGCACGTTGCTGACCTGGTGGATGATGTAGCGGCTGATGTCGTGCTCCCAGCCGAAGTCGGCGGCCGACTCCCCCCACATCTCCAACGTGAGCTCGATGCCGGCGTTCATCAGCCCGGTCGAGTCGGTGCGCATGTCGTCCATGTCGCCGACGCACAGCTCGTTGTGCTGGCTCGCCGACCGGGTGGCACCGCCGAGGTAGCGGTGGCCCTCGGGGTGCAGGTCGCTGCGCCCCAGCACCATGGCGGCGGCGCCGCTGCCCAGGGTGAGCGAGGCGAAGTTGTCGAAGACGTGCTTCGCGGTGGCGGCCCGCTCCTCGAGGCGCCCGATGGTGGCCTCGTGCAGCTCCTGGGCGTCCTCGCCGTTGACGATCAGCGCGTAGTCGATGTGCCCGCTGTCGATCATCGCCGCCGCCAGCTGCATCCCGTTGACGAAGCCCAGGCACGCGTTGGTGACGTCGAAATTGTGGCAGGAGCTCGGCAGGCCCAGCTGGTGGTGCACGGCGACGGCGGTCGACGGCTCCAGGTGCGCGCGACTCACCGAGGTGTTGATCATCAGACCGATCTGACCTGGCTGCACCCCCGCCTCGGCCATCGCCTTCGCACCGGCCATGGCGGCCCCGTCGACGAAGGTGGTGCCCTTGTTCCACCAGCGGCGCTCCGTGATGCCGGCCAGCCGCTGCATCATCCCCGGTCGGAGACCGACCCGGCGGTAGACGTCGGCCAGCCGGGTGTCCAGCTCGTCGGAGGTGACCACCCGCGGCGCCTCGATGGCGCACACGGCGAGGACCGAGGTGTTGCGGAATCTGTGGATGGCGTTCCCGGCCATACGACCCTTCCTGCGGGCACACGACGGACCCGGAGAAGGAGCAGGGTCGCCCGCGATGCCCAAGACTGTCCCACTACGGGGCTCGTAGGCTTGACCGCTCCACGGTAACGGATGGTGACACCGGGTCCGATCCAGCCAACCCTCAGAGGTACCCGCGGCACGCTCGCACGCCACCGCCGCCCGGGTGCGACGGTGGTCCCACCCGAACGGGTCAGGGCGCCGACGAGCCCCGGTGCCGCTCCTGCTCGAGCAGCGGCTCGAGGTCCTTGAGCCGGTCCAGGCCCCGGACGGCCTGGGCCATCCGGTGGTTGCCGGCGAACTCCTGCCGGTGCCGGTGCAGGAACGCCCAGTACCCCGCGGTGAACGGGCAGGCCTTCTCCCCCACCCGGACCTTCGGGTCGTAGCGACAGCCGCCGCAGAAGTCGGTCATCCGGTCGATGTAGGCGCCGCCCGAGGCGTACGGCTTGGTCGCCATCACCCCGCCGTCGGCGTGCTGGCTCATCCCGACCACATTGGGGACCATCACCCAGTCGTAGCCGTCGACGAAGGAGCGGTGGAACCAGTCGGTCATCTCGCCCGGGTGCCAGCCGTGCTGCATCGCGTAGTTGCCCAGGATCATCAGCCGGGGGATGTGGTGCACCCAGCCGTGGTCGCGGAGCTCGGTGAGCACCGTCGACAGGCAGCGGGCCTGCACCGCGTCGCCGTCCAGCTCGGTGAACCAGTCGGGTACCGACGTCCGGGCCTTGAGTCCGTTGCGGTGCCGGTACCGGTCGTTCTGCTGCCAGTACAGGTGCCAGACGTAGTCCCGCCAGCCGATGATCTGCCGGATGAAGCCCTCCACCGAGGACAGCCGCGCGTCCCCGGCGCGGTAGCGCTCCTCGGCGCCGTGGGCGATGTCCAGCGGGTCGAGCAGCCCCAGGTTCAGTGGCGCCGACAGCAGCGAGTGCGACATCCACGGGTCGCCGGCGAGCACCGCGTCCTCGGTGGGGCCGAAACGGTCCAGCCGGTGTCTCAGGAAGTGGCGCAGGGCCTTTCCCGCTTCGTCGTGGGTGGCGGCGAACAGCCGCGGCCCGTCGCTACCGACGAAGGACACGTCACCGTCGGCCTCCCAGCGGTCGAGGTCGGCGCGGACCTCCTCGTCGATCTCGTCCTCGGTGGGCCACCACGGCTCACGGACGTCGATGGAGCCGGACTTGGGTGCGGGCTCGCGGTTGTCGGCGTCGTAGTTCCACTGACCGCCGACCGGCTCGTCCCCGTCCATCAGCAGGTCGAAACGGCGGCGGGCCTCCCGGTAGAAGTCCTCCAGCAGCAGCCGACGCTGTCCCCGGGAGGACACCCAGTCGCCGAACTGGTCCATCGTCGTCGCGTAGCCGCGCGCGGGCAGCACCTCGACCCCGTCCAGCCGCGACACCAGCTTCAGCGCCGGACGGCTCGTCGGATGGCACACCGAGACCGGCTCACCGAACTCGGCAAGGGCGTCGGCGTACCGGTCACTGCGGATGTAGGTGCAGGCGTCGCCGAGCTCGGCGGCGCGGTGCCGCATCGCCGACAGCACGAGGTGCGCCTTCTGCCGGTGGAACCGGCGGCGCGCGAACACCTTCCGGGACTCGACGATGAGCACACGCTGATCCGGGGCGTCGAGGAAATGCGGTCCGAGCTGGTCGGCGAACAGCCAGCGCACCCCGGGTGCGGCGTCCGCCGTGGACGACGCAGGGCTGGAGGTGCCGGGGTCCGGCGTGCGACGGGACATGGCCTGGATGTGCCCAGCGGCGGGGCCGGGGACACACGATTGGGCGACCGCCGGGATGGATAGACACCAGCTGCGGACGTCGGCCGGTCCCGTCTCCGGCCGCGTCGCGCGCCAGCCCTCCCCCCACCCCACCCGTCCGCCCCCGGCCCCCGGCGGCCCCAACCCCCCACCCCC
>JBQGEH010000640.1:0-2323 GCA_052039515.1 Nakamurella sp.
CGACCTGGTCGGGGTGCCCGAGCTGGTCGCCGGGCCGGCCGACATCTGGACCGTCGCCGAGCTCGCCGACACGGTGGCCATCCTGCGGTCGATCGCCGAGGTCTGCGACCTGGAACCGGTGCTCGAGGTGCTCGGCTCCGCCGAGGGTTTCGATGTGCTGCCGCTGGGCGACAGTGCCTTCACCGGTCGCACCGGCGAGAAGCTGTGGGACGGCATCGGTGCCGCGGTCGTCGCCCGCTGGGACGAGGTGGTCGACGCCGTCGACGCGATCGTCACCACGCCGGACGTCGACCCGGAGGCGCTGGCCCGCGCGCAGGCCGAGCTGGCCTCGGTCTCGAAGCTGACGCTGGCCGACGCCGAGGGGACGGTCGCCGCGTCCGAGGAAGCCCCGGAGGCGGCGCCGGAACTGGAACGTGCCGCGGAGCTCGAGTTCTGGGACGAGCTGGGCATCGACTGCATCTCGGTCGAGGTCGACGGCGTCACCGGGTACACCCTGCGGTGCTACCTCGGGGACGACCCGGTCTTCCTGGCCGAGAACGGCCGCATCCAGATGTTCACCGACACCGAGCTGATGGCCGGCTATCTCGCCGACGCGTCGGTCAACCACTCGATGGCCAACATCGAGGTGTTCGGCGAGGTCCGCGACGAGGCCGCCACCGGCGATCTGGAGATCGCCGTCGGCCCCGAGAACACGTACCAGATCGACGGTCTCATGCAGCAGCTGATCAAGGGGCCGGAGGCGGTCGACCGGCGGCAGCTGGAGCTCGCGATCGAGCTGCTGGTGGACGCGGCGGCCGTGCGCGGCGATGACGAGACGGCCGAGGCGCTGGGCAGCTCGTCGCCGCTGGGCTTCCTCGTCAACGCCACGCTGCGACCCGACCCGAACCGCATCCAGCCGACCCCGCCGTTCACCGACGAGGTCACCGCCTGGAACGTGCTCGTCGAGTCGTTCCTGGCCAACCTGGACTGGCACCCGGAGCGCTCGGCGCCGGCCGAGATCTGACCGGACCATGAGCGACGCCGCCGCGCCCCGGATCTCCGCCGATCCGGGCCTGGCGGCGGCGCGCGACGCGGTCCTCGCCGCCGTCGGACTCCTCGGCCCGCACGAGGTGCGGCCGCACAAATCGGGGCTGCACGTACTGCGCCCGGACGGCGCCGGCATCTGCGTCATCGCCGCCGAGCCGGACGCACTGCTGGTCACCCTGGTGCTGCCGGAACGCCTGCACTCCCCGAGACTGCTGTCTGCGGTCCAGGTCTCGCCGGACGGCTGGAACCAGCGGCTGCGCCTCGAGCGGAACGCCCCGGTGGACGACGAGCTCCGCGGATGGCTCGAGCGCGCCTACCGCCGCTGACCGTCCGGGGCGTGGCAGACCGCCTCCAAGCTGATTCCGAACGGGTCGGTGACGAAGCCGCCGTAATAGTCGTCGTGGTACTCCGGATGCACCGCCGGCGGCAGCTCCTCCGTCGCACCGTGCCGCATCGCCGCCCGGTGGAAGGCGTCGACCGCCGCCCGGTCGTCGGCGGTGAATGCGAGGTGCATGCCGGTACCGACGGTCCCGGGCGCGAGGAGCCAGAAGAACGGCTTGCGTCGCGCCCACCCGAATCCGACCATCGGCAGCTGGGCGTCGACGGCGGGGACGGTCAGGATGCGGACGATCCCGAGGGTGGACAGCACCGGTTCGTAGAAGGCGGCGGCGCGGTCCAGATCGGGGACCGCGACATTCAGGTGGTCGATCTGGGATCCGGAACGGTCGATCACGGTGGGGCTCCTCTGCTCGGATGGGCCTCGACGGTGACACCCGGAGCGGACGCGGGGTGTCCGCTCCGCCGGGCAGGATGGCGGAATGGCCACGACCTCCGCCCGGGCCCTGCGCCTGCTGTCGCTGCTGCAGTCCGGTGACGCCTGGACCGGTCCGGCCCTGGCCAGGGCGCTCGGGGTCTCCGACCGCACCGTCCGACGCGACGTCGGGACACTGCGCGGCCTGGGCTACGCCGTCGACGTCAGCCGCGGGAAGGACGGCCGGTACCGCCTCGGCACCGGTCGGCGGCTGCCCCCGTTGGTGTTCGACGAGGAGCAGGCGGTGGCCGTCGCCGTCGCCCTGCAGGTCGCGCCGCGGTCCATCGTCGGGATGGAGGCCGCCGCCCGGCGGGCGCTCACCACGCTGCTGCAGGTGCTGCCGCCCCGTCTCGGCCCGCAGGTCGCCGGTCGGCAGGTCACGGCGGTGGCGAATCTGTGGGACCTCGCGCCCCCTGCGGTGGACGCGGCTGTGCTGCGGGCCGCGTCCACGGCGATCCACCGGCAGGAGACCCTGCGGTACGACCT
>JBQGEH010000641.1:0-3044 GCA_052039515.1 Nakamurella sp.
CGCGCTGGCCGCGTTGCTCAAGGCGGGTGACCGGGTCGTCGCCGCCCGGTCGCTGTTCGGCTCCTGCTTCGTCATCCTCGACGAGATCCTGCCGCGCTGGGGCGTGACCACCGAGTTCGTCGACGGCAACGACCTGGACCAATGGGAAAAGGCTCTCGCCAAGCCCGCCACCGCGGTGTTCTTCGAGACCCCGTCGAATCCGATGATGGAGCTGGTCGACATCCGCGCGGTCAGCGACCTGGCCCACGCGGCCGGCGCGAAGGTCGTGCTGGACAACGTGTTCGCCACCCCGGTGCTGCAGCGCGGCACCGAGTTCGGCGCCGACATCGTCGTCTATTCGGCGACCAAGCACATCGACGGCCAGGGCCGGGTGCTGGGTGGCGCCATCCTCGGCGACGCCGACTACATCGACGGACCCGTCCAGGACCTGATGCGCCACACCGGACCCTCGATGAGCCCGTTCAACGCCTGGGTGCTGGTCAAGGGCCTGGAGACGATGAGCATGCGGGTCCGCGCCATGAGCGCCTCGGCGCTGAAGGTCGCGACCTTCATGGAGCAGCACGCCGGGGTGCGCTGGGTGAAGTACCCGCACCTGGAGTCGCACCCCCAGTTCGACCTGGCGAAGCGGCAGATGGAGCTGGGCGGCACCGTGTTGACGTTCGAGCTGGACGCGCCGGAGTCGCAGGCGCAGTCCCGCGCGTTCCGCTTCCTGGACGCGCTGGAGGTCATCGACATCTCCAACAACCTGGGCGACTCGAAGTCGCTCATCACCCACCCCGCGTCGACCACCCACCGCCGGATGGGACCCGAGGGACGGGCCCGGGTCGGCATCACCGACGGCGTGGTGCGGCTCTCGGTCGGCCTGGAGGACGTCGAGGATCTCCTGCAGGACCTGGACATCGCCCTCAAGGCCTGAGGTCGTCCGGCCCCCCGGCGGTGCATCCTGCACCGCCGGGCGGGCGGTCGTGAGTCCGATCACCGGAGCGGGGTGAGGGTGCCCTCACAACGGTAATCTTGTGGGGTTTGCCCCACCGTCCCCACCGGACGACCGACAGCTCGACGTACCGCTTTCGATTCGGAGTTCTCCATGACCTTGCCGTTGCGGGTGGCCGTTGTCGGCGCCGGTCCGGCCGGCATCTACGCCTCGGACATCCTGACCAAGAACGACCCGGACGTGACGGTCGACATCTTCGACCGGCTGCCCACCCCGTACGGGCTGATCCGCTACGGCGTGGCCCCCGACCACCCGCGCATCAAGCAGATCATCGTCGCGCTGCACCGCGTGATGGAGAACCCGCGGATCACCTTCACCGGCAACGTGCACGTCGGCGTGGACATCAAGATGGACGAGCTGCGGCAGTTCTACGACGCCGTCATCTTCGCCACCGGCGCCGAGCGCGACCGGCCGCTGGAGATCCCGGGCATCGACCTGCCCCGGTCCTACGGCGGCGCCGACTTCGTCGCCTTCTACGACTCCCACCCCGACCGCCCGCAGACCTGGGACCTGTCCGACGCCACCAGCGTCGCGGTCATCGGTGTCGGCAACGTCGGTCTCGACGTCGCCCGGATGCTCGCCCGCACCGCCGACGAGCTGCTGTACACCGAGATCCCGCAGCACGTCTACGACGTCCTGAAGGACTCGGCCGTCACCGACGTGCACATGTTCGCCCGCCGCGGCCCGGCGCAGGCCAAGTTCACCCCGGTGGAGCTGCGCGAGCTCGACCACTCCCCCAACGTCCAGGTCGTCGTCAGCCCCGAGGGCATGGAGTTCGACGAGGCGTCGGAGGAGGAGCTCACCCACCACAAGAGCCTCCGCATGGTCGTCGACGTGCTGTCCGGCTGGGCGATGCGCGACCCCGAGGACGGCCCGCACCGGCGTATCCACATCCACTTCCTGGAGAACCCGGTCGAGATCCTGGGCGACGCCGACAGCGGCGTCACCGGGCTGCGCACCGAGCACCAGGAGCTGACCGGCGACGGCAACGTCCGCGGCACCGGCGAGTTCACCGAGTGGCCCGTCCAGGCGGTCTACCGCTGCGTCGGCTACCGCTCCGAGGCCATCGACGACCTGCCGTTCGACGACCGGAAGATGGTGCTGCCCAACACCGCCGGTCGTGTGCTGGACATCGACGGCGCCCCGATCCCGGGCGTGTACGCCACCGGCTGGGTCAAGCGCGGCCCCGTCGGGCTCATCGGGCACACCAAGTCCGACGCCGCCGAGACCGTCGCCAACCTGCTCGCCGACGCCCCGCAGCTGCCGCAGGCCCCGAACCGCGACCGCGAAGCGGCCCGGGACCTGCTGCACGCCAAGGGCCTGCCCGTCACCGACTTCGACGGCTGGGACCGGCTCGAGGACCACGAGCGCGGCCTCGGCTCGGCGGTCGGCCGGGAGCGCATCAAGCTGATCTCGCGCAGCGAGATGACCGAGGTGGCGCGGATCCTGGCGCGTCAATCCTGAGCGACAGCGTGTGACACGCGGGGCGGGGCCGGTCGGCCCCGCCCCGCTGTCGTCGTCCGGGGCCCCGCGGGTCAGGAACCGTCGTAGTCGGTCAGGCTCGGCAGCAGCACATCCGACGTCAGGTGCGGCGGTACCCCGCGATCGAGCTCCACCCCGTCCTCGGCGAGCTGGTCACGGGCGATCTCGGCGTCGTCCGCGCGAACCTGGGACCGATCGTCGAGCAACCGGTCCAGACCCTCGCCGCCCAGCAGGCCGAACATCAACCGCTGCAACCGGTGTCGGACGTCGTCGTCGGGATGACCCAGCAGCACGACCACCTCGACCGCGTCGTCGGAGTGGGCCAGTCCGTCCAGCGCCTCCGCGGCGTGCACGGCCGCCAGCCCACCCTGCCCGGCGATGAGGTCCAGCAGCGCGTCGACGAGCGCCACCCGGTCCTCCTCGGCGACCGGCGCGGGGAGGCGCGAGGCGCCGACCGCCGCGGCCACCTGCAGGTAGCCCTCGTCCTCGAGACCCCGGATCAGTGTCGGCACGCGCAACGGAGCGGCGACCAGGTCGGGGTGCAGGAGCACGTTGGCGACACCCTGCA
>JBQGEH010000642.1:0-16628 GCA_052039515.1 Nakamurella sp.
GAGCTCACCGCGGCGCTGGAGCCGGAGTTCGGGCCGGCCAAGCTGTTCCGGCCCTACCGCGACGTCCGCTTCGCGAAGGACAAGACGCCGTACAAGACCCACCAGGGCGCATGGTTCGGCGAGACCGACCGCTACCTGCAGATCTCCGCGGCCGGGCTGCTCCTCGGTGGCGGCCGCTGGCAATTGAGCCCGGAACAGTTGGCCGGCTACCGGCGGGCCGTCGACGACGAGCGGCACGGACCCGCCCTGGCGAAGGCCGTCGCGAAGGTCCGCCGTGCCGGGTTCGCGGTGAACGGGGACGTCATGACGCGGGTGCCGTCCGGGTTCGCCAAGGACCACCCGCGGGCGGAGCTGCTGAAGTACCGGAGCCTGACGGCGGGCGTCGAGCTCGGGGCGCCGGACTGGTTGGAGACGGGTGACTGCGTGGGGGAGGTGGCGGGGCGGTTGCGGAAGGTGGGGCCGGTCGTCGACTGGTTGAGCGCGCACTGCTGAGGGGCGGTTCCCCGGCTGGACCGGGTGGCCGCCTCGCGGCGACAAGGTGAAGCAGCACCGCTCCGGCGGCCACCCGGTCCAGCCGGTGACCCGGTTCGGGTGAGCGCCCCGGTCGACACTGAGAGGAGCGGACGGCGGAGCCCCGGGTTCGCGACCGCGGGGCGGCAGGAGCCGTCCGTGGCGGGTGGTGTCGTTCTGACTGAGGGTTGGCCGGTAGCCGTACAGGCGTACTGCGGCGGGCCGGGCATCGGGGATTCGGGGGGCCGAATCGATTCAGAAACGGTGGGGACCGCACTAGCGTCAGGTGCGGCCGGCCAGCGTGGGTGGGCAGTCCAGTGCCCGTGACGTGATCCGGGCGTCCGTCCACCGCTCGGAGTTCCGTGTTCCTCACCGTGCTGCTGCTGCTCGCCTCGGCGGTGGCGATCTACCTCGCCTGCGAGTGGTTCGTCAACGCCGTCGAATGGCTGGGCTCACGGCTCAACGTCGGCACCGTCGCGGTCGGCACCGTGCTCGCCGCCATCGGCACCGCGCTGCCGGAGAGTGTGGTCACCTTCGTCGCCGTCGTCTTCGGCGACTCGCCCGAGCGCAAGGAGATCGGCGTCGGCGCGGCCATGGGCGGACCGCTCGCGCTGTCCACCATCGCCTACGCGACCATCGGCGTCGTCCTCGCGATCACCACGAAGTCGCTGTCCACCCGGCTGCCCAACCGCCGGGACCTGATCTCCGACCAGCGCTGGTTCCTCGTCATCTTCCTGGCCAAGCTCGGCCTGGGCCTGATCGCGTTCAGCTGGAAGCCGTGGCTCGCGATCGGCTTCCTCGCCGCATACGTCGTCTACGCGGTCCGCGAGCTGCGCGGGGCCGGCGAGGACGGCGGCCACTCCGAGGACGGGCTGGAGCCGCTGAAGCTGCAGCCGCGCGCCGCCCGACCGGCCGGCTGGGCCATCGCCGTGCAGACGCTGGGCACCCTCGCGGTGATCTTCGTGGCGTCGGAGGTCTTCGTCGGCCAGCTCGAGAAGATCGGCCCGGCGCTGGGTCTCGCGCCCGCCGTCGTCGCGCTGCTGCTCGCCCCCGTCGCGACCGAGCTCCCCGAGGTGCTCAACGCGGTCATCTGGGTCCGGCAGGGCAAGACCGAGCTCGCCATCGGCAATGTCAGCGGCTCGATGATGATCCAGGCCACCATCCCGTCCGCGCTGGGCATCGGGTTCACCCCGTGGCTGTTCGACACCACGCTGGTGGTGGCCGGCGCGGTCACGCTGCTGTCGATCCTGGTGCTGGTCACGCTCGGCCGGCTGCGCCGCCTCACCTCCGGCACGCTGCTCATCGCCGGCGGCATCTACGTCGCCTTCCTGGCCACCGCCGTCACCCTCAACTGACCCCCTCGATTGACCCCCAGCGCGGACGCGGGTCGCTGTCGGTGGGCGGCGGTAGCGTGGATCCGTCATGACTCAGCAGTCCGCGTACCCCCGCACCGCCCCCCGTTCCGCTCCCCCCGAGGAGGACGGGCTGTTCGCCGCGCCCCCCGACGACCGGGGGCCGACCGCCGAGCAGCGCGCCGCCGACGACGCGTCGATGGCCCGCCGGGCCCGCGCCGCCCAGCTGCTCGAGGACCTCAACGACCAGCAGCGGGCGGCGGTGGAGCACCGCGGGTCACCGCTGCTCATCGTGGCCGGCGCGGGCTCGGGCAAGACGCGGGTGCTCACCCGTCGCATCGCCTACCTGCTCGCCGCCGGTGGCGCGACCCCCGGCGAGATCCTCGCCATCACCTTCACCAACAAGGCCGCGGCCGAGATGCGCGAGCGGGTCGCCGATCTCGTCGGCAGCCGGTCCCGCTCGATGTGGGTCAGCACCTTCCACTCGATGTGCGTGCGCATCCTGCGCAACGAGGCCACACAGCTCGGCTACAAGTCCAGCTTCACCATCTACGACCAGGCCGACTCGCAGCGGCTGGTCGCGCTGGTGGCCAACGATCTCGAGCTGGATCCGAAGAAGTACGCGCCCAAGAGCATCGCCGCGCAGATCTCCAACCTCAAGAACGAGCTGATCGACCCGGCCACCGCGGCCGACCGCGCCGACAACGACATCGAGCGCACCGTCGCCGACGTCTACGCCCGGTACCAGGCGCGGCTCAAGGGCGCCTCGGCGCTGGACTTCGACGACCTCATCATGGAGACCGTCGCCCTGCTGCAGGCCTTCCCGGCCGTCGCCGAGCACTACCGCCGACGCTTCCGGCACGTGCTCGTCGACGAGTACCAGGACACCAACCACGCCCAGTACATGCTGGTCAAGGAGCTGGTGGGCGGATCGGCCGACGACGATCCGGAGCCCGGCGCGGTCGCGCCGGCGGAGCTCGTCGTCGTCGGTGACGCCGACCAGTCGATCTACGCCTTCCGCGGCGCGACCATCCGCAACATCGTCGAGTTCGAGCGGGACTACCCGGCCGCCCGGACGATCCTGCTGGAGCAGAACTACCGTTCGACGCAGAACATCCTGTCGGCGGCCAACGCGGTCATCGCCCGCAACCCCGGCCGCCGGGCCAAGAGCCTGTGGACCGCGGCCGGCAGCGGCGAACCGATCGTCGGCTACGTCGCCGACATCGAGTACGACGAGGCGTCGTTCGTGTGCGGGGAGATCGACCGGCTGGTCGACGCGGGCGAGATCCGCTTCGGCGACGTCGCCGTGTTCTACCGGACCAATTCCTCGTCCCGCGCCTTCGAGGACATCTTCGTGCGGCTCGGCATGCCCTACAAGATCGTCGGCGGCGTGCGGTTCTACGAGCGCCGTGAGGTCAAGGACGCGCTGGCCTACCTGCGGGCACTGGCCAACCCGGCCGACGAGGTGTCGCTGCGGCGCATCATGAACGTCCCCAAGCGGGGCATCGGCGACCGGGCCGAGGCGTCCATCGCGGTGTTCGCCCAGAACGAGCGGATCCCGTTCGCCGAGGCGATGACCCGGGTCCGGGAGATCCCCTTCCTGGTGGCCCGGTCGGTGAACGCCATCGAGTCGTTCAACGCGCTCATCGCCGGGCTGCGGGAGTCGCTGGCCGACGGGATGGAGCCGGCCGATCTGCTCGCCGCGGTGCTGGACCGCAGCGGCTACCTCGCCGAATTGGAGGCGAGCTCCGACCCGCAGGACGCGCCCCGGGTGGAGAACCTCGAGCAGCTGGTCACCGTGCTGCGCGAGCGCGCCGAGCTCATCCAGACCGGGGACGACGAATATGCGCCCGGTGTCGAACTGCTCTCCGCCGTCCTCGAGCAGCTGTCGCTGGTCGCCGACGCCGACCAGATCCCCGACTCCGACGCCGGCGTGGTCACCCTGATGACCCTGCACACCGCCAAGGGCCTGGAGTTCCCGGTCGTGTTCCTCACCGGCTGGGAGGACGGGCTGTTCCCGCACATGCGGGCGCTGACCGACGAGAAGGAACTGGCCGAGGAGCGCCGGCTCGCCTACGTCGGCATCACCCGCTCCCAGCAGCGGCTCTACGTCTCCCGCGCCGCCATGCGGTCGAACTGGGGGCAGCCCGGCGCCAATCCGCCGTCCCGCTTCCTTGACGACATCCCGCCGGAGCTGATGGACTGGCGCCGGCTGATCGAGGCCCAGGAGACCGACTGGACCCGGTCCGCGCCGGTGAGCGCCGGACGGTTCGGTGATCGCGGCGGCCGCTACCAGAACGCGTCGATGGAGTCCGCGCAGAGCCGGATCGCCGCCGGCGGGATGCGCAGCACCGGCTTCAAGGGCTGGCAGAACAAGCCGGCCCTGGTGCTGGCGGTGGGGGACCGGGTGTCGCACGACAAATACGGCCTCGGCAAGGTGGTCGCCGCCGACGGCAGCGGGGTGCGGGCGACCGCCACCATCGACTTCGGCGCAGCCGGGACCGTCCGGCTGATGCTCATCGGTGGCGTGCCGATGACCAAACTCTGACGACCTGTCACACCGGGCGGTCGGGCGGTGTCCCAGGGGTCGGACCGGGAGACACCCGGCCGTCACACCAGGAGAGCCCGATGACCGACACGCTGGTCCGACCCGCCGACCCGACCGAGTACGACGCCCGCCGGCAGCTGGCCCGGGTGCCGATCACCCCGCCGCCCGGACGGTGGTGGGCGCTGGCCGGCCGGGTCGCGCGCCGCGTCTACGGCGACGTCCCCGACAACGGCTGGGCGCTGGCCCGCAACCGCAAGGTGTTGTTCGCCGTCCTCGGCTTCGAACGCAAGGTCGCCGGCTGGAAGGCGCTGGACCCGCAGCTCACGACGCTCGCCACCCTGACCGCCGCGGTCGAGATCGGCTGCAGCTGGTGCGTGGACTTCGGCTGGTACCTGGCCGAGCAGGACGGCCTGGACCTGGAGAAGCTGCGGCACGTCCAGCGCTGGCGGGACAGCGACGTCTACACCCCGGTCGAGCGCCACGTCATCGAGTACGCCCAGGCCATGACCGTCACCCCGCCCACCGTCACCGACGCGATGGTGGCCACCCTGCGCGACGAGCTCGGTGACGCCGCGGTCGTCGAGCTGACCGCGATGGTCGCCCTGGAGAACCAGCGATCGCGCACCAACGCCGCCCTCGGGCTCGTCGCGCAGGGCTTCTCGGCCGCCTGCCGGGTGCCAACGCCGTGACCGGGGCGGGCGCGACGGCCGAGCGGCAGTTCACCGCGCACCGGTCGCTGCTGTTCACCGTCGCCTACGAGATGCTCGGCTCGGCCGCCGACGCCGAGGACGTCGTGCAGGAGGTGTACCTGCGGTGGGCCGACGCGACCGACGGCGCCGACGCCGCCCCGGTCGAGCACCCCCGCGCCTACCTGGTGCGGATCACCACCCGGCTGGCGCTGAACCGGCTGCGGACCCTGTCCCGGCGCCGCGAGGAGTACGTGGGTCCGTGGCTGCCGGAGCCGCTGCTCACCGCACCCGACGTCCTCGACGACGTGGTCCGCGCCGAGTCGCTGTCGCTGGCGATGCTGGTCGTCCTCGAGTCACTGGCGCCGTCGGAGCGGGCCGTGTTCGTGCTCCGCGAGGTGTTCGGCTTCGACCACGACGAGATCGCCGCCGCGGTCGACAAGACGCCGGCCGCGGTCCGGCAGATCGCCCACCGGGCCCGCGCGCACGTGCAGGCCCGGCGGCCGCGGTTCGACACCGACCCGGACACGGTCCGGGCGGTGATGGAGTCGTTTCAGCGGTCCCTGCTCACCGGCGACGTCCGCGGACTGATGACGCTGATGGCGCCGGACGTGGTGCTGTTCTCCGACGGCGGCGGCAAGGTGCAGGCGGCCCGTAACCCGGTGCGCGGCGACGACAACGTCGCGCGGTTCATGGTCGGCGTGGCCGGCAAGGCCGCCCCGGACGCGACGATGGAGGTCGTCACCGTCAACGGTGCCCCGGCCTGGCGCATCCATCAGAACGGCGCCCTGTACGGGGTGTTCCAGCTGGTCGTGGCGGAGGGGCTGATCCGGCAGCTGCTGCTGGTGGCCAACCCGGACAAGCTGGGCGGGCTGGCCTGAGCGGTCAGCCGCGGCCGGCGGGCCGGGTGCGGTGCAGGTACCAGAGCCCGACGATCGGCAGGATCAGCGGAATGTAGACGTAGCCGCTGCCGAACCGCGACCAGACGGTGTCCTTCGGGAACGCCGCGGAGTCCACGATCGACAGCACGCCGACGATCAGCACCCCGGCGAGTTCGACGCTGCAGGCGATCCAGGCCAGCGGCCGTGACCATGGCCGGTGGGTGACGAGGCCGACGGTGGCGGCGATGTAGACCAGCCCGGAGAACGCCGACAGCAGGTAGGCCAGCGGCGCCTGGTCGTACTGGGTGGCCAGCTGCACCCCGGCCCGGGCGGTCGCGGCCAGCGCGAACGTCGCGTAGACCGCGACCAGCGCCCGCCGCGGCCCGGAGCGGGCCCCCTCGTCCGCCGGCGTCCGGCCGTCGCGCACCCCGGAACCGTGCGTCTCAGACAACGGGGACTCCCATCCGCCACAGCTGCAGCAACCGCAGACCCATCACCGCGACGACGACCGCGGTGAAGCACAACGAGACCGACCCCCACCGGGTCCGCTCGATGCGCGCCAGGTAGATGCCCAACGGCAGCGGGGCCAGCACACCCAGCGAGTACGCGACGAACGTCACCGGCTCGGCCACCGTCGCGTCGCCGGCCAGCCGCACGATGCCGATCACCGACTGGACGAGCAGCCCGGCCTCCAGCGCGAGGGCGGTGACGATCTGCCCGGCGTTGACCGGCTTGCGGCGGTAGGACCACAGACCCGTCCACGCCGCCAGCAGCAGCCCGGCCGCCATCAGCGCGTACGCCAGCGGGGCGATCACTCGGCAGTCCGTTCGTCGGGCGGGTCGGTCGCCCGTCAGCGTATCGACCGGGCCGGCTCGGCCTGGCCATCCGCCGCCGGAACCCCCCGGCGCAGCAGCACCAGCCCGACAATCACGTAGCCGACCGACATCGCCGCGATCGCGGCGTCGCCGAACGGCCGGCCGCTGAGGATGGTCACGGTGTCCAGGACGGCGTGCGCCACGATCAGCGGCACGATCCAGTGGAAGCGGGCCTGGTAGGCGGCCAGCGCGAACCCGAAGCAGGCCGAGGCGGCGACGTTGCCGAGCACGTCCACCGCGCCCCGCGAGGTGGTCGCGAACGCCGACAGGTGCTGCAGCCCGAACAGTGCGGCGGTGATCGCGACCGACGGGAGCACCGGGAACGCCCGGCCCAGCCGTTCGAGCACGACGCCCCGGCTGACCAGCTCCTCGTTCACCCCGACCAGCAGCAGGCTCAGCGTCCACAGTCCGAACCCGGGCGGCCGGTCGACGAGCCCGGCCGGCACCGTCCACAGCGCCACCTCGACCGCGAACGGCAGCAGCCAGAGCAGCGCCGCCCGCCCCGGCGGCCGCCAGGTCACCCCGATCCGGCCCCACCACCGGTACCGGGTGACCAGCACCACGGCGAACACCGTGCAGGCGGCGGTGCCGAAGAGCCCGATGAACCAGCCGGAGATGCCGAGCAGCGGCGCCACCAGCACCGCGGCCAGCAACACCAGGAAGCGGCCCACCTGGACGGCGACCGCGACGGCGAGGGCGACGCGCCGGTTCCGGTCCACCGGCCGAGGCTAGCGCCGGTCCGGGTGCCGGAGGCCGCACTAGGGTCGGTGCCATGACCGAGCGGTGGGTGTCCGGTGGTCGGCCGCGGTGGCTGCCCGCACTGGTGGCGCTGGCGGCGTCCGTCGTGCTGTCGCTGGTCGGCCGGTTCGTGCCGGTGGTGACCACGGCGGACGGCTCGTCGGCGGCCCCCGCGATCGGCACCGGTTGGCTCGTTGCGTTGCCGCTGGTGGTGGCCCTGATCATGACCACGATCTGCGCCGACGGCACCCTCGGCGTGATCGCGGGTGCCGGCGCGATCGCGGTCGGGCGGCTGCTCGCCGATCTGGGTCTGCTGTTCAACCCGGACGCGGTGCTGCGCCCCGAGCTGCTCGGGGTCACCACCGTGGACGCCTTCCCGCTGACCCCGGCGTGGGGCGCGATCATCCCGCTGGCCGCGGACGTGCTGGCCGTGGTCGCCGCCGGGCTGGCGGCCCGGCACACCCTGGACGGGTTCGAGCTGCCCGATCTCGGCGCGGCCGCGACGGGCGACGTGCGCGACCGGCCGCGGCCGTTCCGCGCCACCCCCGCCACCTTCGTCGGGCTGATCGCCACCGCGCTCGTCATCGCCGCCTCGTTCGGGGTGCCCTACGCCTCCCCGGTGCCGATCGTCCGCCCGCTGGGACTGGCCGACATCGGGCTGTTCGGCGCGGCCGGCGCGGTGGCCGGCGGGCTGGTGCTCTGCCTCGTCGCCGTGGTCGCCCCGGCCTTGCCGCCCCGGTCGGCCCGCGGCGTGTTCCTCGGCGCCGGTGCCGCCGCCGCGGTGGCACCGCTGATCGCGCTGCTCGCCGGCGGTGACACGGTGCCGTCGGGTACGGCGTGGCTGGGCTTCGCCGGCGCGGTGCTGCTGGCGCTCACCGGGCTGCTCGTCCGGGGCGGTGCCACCCGCACCGATGCGCCCGACACCCCGACCCCGGGGACCGATGATCCTGGCTCGGCGCCCCGCGCCGCCGGTCCGGTCACCGCGGTGCTGGCCCTGCTCGCGGCGGTCGCCGCGGTGCTGGCCTACCGGGAACCGCAGGCGACCACGCTGATCGGCGACCGGCTCGCGTCCTTCGACGCCGCCGGCGCGGCCTTCCTGCCCGCGGCGGTGGTCCTCGGCGTCGCGGCGGTGCTCGCGCTGCTGCCACCGACCGCGGCGATCGGCCGCCGGGCTCTGCGGCTGACCTGGCTGCCCGCGGTCGTGGCGTTGCTGGTCAGCCTGGAGTTCAGCGCGTCCTCGATCTGGGTCAGCTCGGCCATCTTCACCTCCGAGGGCGTCACCCGGGCGTCGGGGACCTGGTGGGGGACCGCCGCCGCGGGGCTCGCCGTGGTCGCCGCGGTCGTCGCCGCCGTGACCGACGGCCGCGCCGCCGAGAACGACGGGGACACCGCGCCGGACCCGGGCGAGGAGACCGACGCCGTCCGCCGGCTGCGCACCGGGGTGGCCGCCGTCCTCACCGTCCTCGTCGTGGTGGCCTGTGCGCTGCCGGTGTACGAGGCCAACGACCGGCCGGCGTCCGCGTTGTTCGTGGCCGGCGCGCGGGTCGACACCTACGCGGCGTGGCTGCTCGCCCTGGGGCTCGGCGCCGGGATCTGGGCGGCCTGCCTGAGCCGCGCCCGCGGGGTCCCGGTCACCCTGCTGGTCACCGTGGCCGCGGTCGCCGCCACCCGGATCGCGCTCACCCCGGCGGTCACCCACCAGGTGCGCTTCGAGGTCCGCGCCGGCCTCGTGGTGACCGCCGTCCTGGTCGTCGCCGCGCTCGCCGCCGCCGCGGTCCTGGGCCGGGGCACCCGTCCGGTGCCGGTCCCGGCGCCACGCCCGACGGGTCGCACCGGGTCGGCCTCGGCCGTCGGCGCGCCCCGCGGGAAACGGGCCTGACCTGCGTGCCTGAGTTGTTCATCACTGGGACGTCCCGTGGGATGCGTCGCCGCGAGCCACCTGGCTAGGGTGATTCCTCAGGTCCACGGCGCGCCTGGGAACGGGTGCGGTGGGCCCGTCGAGCTGGAGCGGGAAGAACCCGCCAGCGGATTCCCGGAGGCCAGCAGGTGGATCTTTACGAGTACCAGGCGAAGGAACTGTTCACGAAGCACGGCGTGCCCGGTAACCCCGGTGTCGTCGTCACCGACGCTTCCGCCGCCGAGACGGCCGCGACCGAGCTGGGCACCGCCGTCATGGTCAAGTCCCAGGTCAAGATCGGTGGCCGCGGCAAGGCCGGTGGCGTGAAGTTCGCCGCCACCCCCGCCGACGCGCGGGAGAAGGCCGAGGCCATCCTGGGCCTGGACATCAAGGGCCACGTGACCCGGCAGGTCCTCATCACCACGGCGAGCGACATCGCCGAGGAGTACTACGTCTCCTACCTGCTCGACCGGTCCAACCGCACCTTCCTGGCCATGGCCAGCAAGGACGGCGGCATGGAGATCGAGCAGCTCGCGGTGGAGCGCCCCGAGGCGCTGGCCAAGATCCCGGTCGACGCCATCACCGGCGTGGACCGCGCGAAGGCCGCCGAGATCGCCGACGCCGGCCGCTTCCCGGCCGAGGTGCGCGACCAGGTCATCGACATCCTCGTGCAGCTGTGGGAGGTCTTCGTCGCCGAGGACGCCACCCTGGTCGAGGTGAACCCGCTGGTCAAGGACCCGGAGGGCAAGGTCCTGGCGCTGGACGGCAAGGTCTCGCTGGACGAGAACGCCGAGTTCCGCCACCCCGAGCACGAGGCGTTCGCCGACACCGCGGCGCAGAACCCGCTCGAGGCGCGCGCCAAGGAGAAGAACCTCAACTACGTCAAGCTCGACGGCCAGGTCGGCATCATCGGCAACGGCGCGGGCCTGGTCATGTCCACGCTGGACGTCGTCGCCTACGCCGGCGAGGCCCACGGCGGCGTCAAGCCCGCGAACTTCCTGGACATCGGCGGCGGCGCCAGCGCCACCGTGATGGCCAACGGGCTGGACATCATTGTGTCCGATCCCGACGTCAAGAGCGTGTTCGTCAACGTGTTCGGCGGCATCACCGCGTGCGACGCGGTCGCCAACGGCATCGTGCAGGCGCTGGAGATCCTGGGCGACGAGGCGAGCAAGCCGCTCGTCGTCCGACTGGACGGCAACAACGTCGACGAGGGCCTGCGGATCCTCGCCGAGGCCGCCCACCCCATGGTGACCGTCGTGGCCACCATGGACGAGGCCGCCGACAAGGCCGCCGAACTCGCGCACGCCGCCGCCTGATCAGGAGCAGACACCCACCATGGCAATCTTTCTCGACGAGAACTCGCGGATCATCGTCCAGGGCATGACCGGCGGCGAGGGCATGAAGCACACCGCCCGCATGCTCGCGTCCGGCGCGACCGTCGTCGGCGGCGTCAACGCCCGCAAGGCCGGCACCACCGCCTCCTTCGACTCCGGCGACCAGCCGGTGTTCGGCTCGGTCACCGAGGCGATCAGCGAGACCGGCGCCAACGTCAGCGTGCTCTTCGTGCCGCCGCCGTTCGCCAAGGACGCGGCCATCGAGGCCATCGACTCCGGCATCGAGCTGGCCGTCATCATCACCGAGGGCATCCCGGTGCACGACTCGGCCAAGATCTGGGCCCACGCGGTGGCCACCGGGAACAAGACCCGCATCATCGGACCGAACTGCCCCGGCATCATCAGCCCCGGCAAGTCCAACGCGGGCATCATCCCGGCCACCATCACCGGCCCCGGCCGGATCGGCCTGGTCTCCAAGTCGGGCACGCTGACCTACCAGATGATGTACGAGCTGAGTGATCTCGGCTTCTCCACCGCCATCGGCATCGGCGGTGACCCGATCATCGGGACCACCCACATCGACGCGCTCGAGGCGTTCCAGAACGACGACGAGACCGGCGCGATCGTGATGATCGGCGAGATCGGCGGCGACGCCGAGGAGCGCGCGGCCGCGTTCATCAAGGACAACGTGACCAAGCCGGTCGTCGGCTACGTCGCGGGCTTCACCGCCCCCGAGGGCAAGACGATGGGCCACGCCGGCGCGATCGTGTCCGGCTCCGCCGGCACCGCCGCCGCCAAGCAGGAGGCGCTGGAGGCCGTCGGCGTCCGCGTCGGCAAGACCCCGTCGGAGACCGCGCGCCTGCTGCGCGAGGTCATCGGCTGACCCTGGCCCCACCGCACGTCACGGGCACCGCCCGGCTCCGGCCGGCCGGTGCCCGTCGGCGTCTGTACGGCGGGTGCGTCCGTCCCGGGGAGGCGGGCGCCGCGTCGTAGGGTTGATCGAACGTCCTGACAGGAGAAGCACGTGAACCCAACGCCGCCCGGACAACCCGATCCCGCCGCCGGCTCCTCGCCGGCGTACCCGCCGGGCGGGTACCACCCCGGCGTCCAGCAGCCGTGGGGAGACCGGCCGGGTGGCGCACCGCAGCCCGGGTACCCGGGCGCCGGTCCCCAGCAGGGGCCGCAGCCGGGTGGGTACGGCCAGCAGGCCGGGTACGGCCCGGGCGGTCACGTCCCGGGCGGGCCGCAGCAGGGCCAGCCGTACGGCGGCTACGGCCCCGGGCCGTACGCGCCGGCCGGCCCCGGTGGCCCGGGCTCCGCTGGTCAGGGCTTCGGTGCTCAGGGCTTCGGTGGTCACGGCGCGGGCGGTCGCTCCGACGCTCCCGCGCGGCCGCGGGTCACGCTGCCGTCGTTGCCGGTGCTCGCCGTCCTCACCGTCTGCGTGCTGGCTCTGCTCAACGCCATCTTCGGTTTCCTGCGGTCGGGTGTGCTCGAGCGCACCGGCGGTGGGGACCCGGTGCCGCTCGGGTCGGTGTACGCCGTGGCGGGCTGGATCCCCGCGCTGCTCGTCGTCAGCGGTCTCGCCGCCGCGGCCACCCGGCTGAAGAACGTGTCCGGGCCGACGCTGTGGGCGGTCAGCGCCGCCACCGCCGTCACCGGCGGTGTCGGGGCGCTGTTCTACCTCGCCGCCCGGGAAGGCACCGACGCCGGGCTCGGCTTCGCGCTCGACAGCGGCGCCAACGGGGCGCTGGAGGCCGGCGCGTCGGCGGGTCTGGTGCTGATCGTGCTGTTCGGCCTGCTGCAGCTGGTCGCGGCGCTGGCCGGGCTGCTGCTCACCCAGTCCCCGCAGCTCGCCCGGCGCGCCCCCGGCGGCCCGGACGCGGCGCACCGCTACGGGCCCGGGACCGGTGCCCAGGGGCAGACCCCGGGCGGCGCGCCCTGGGGTCCGCCGCCGGCCGGCGCGGACCGTGGCGGGTACGCCGGTGGTCCGCAGGACGGTGACCGGTCGCGGCCGGCCCAGTCCCAGTCGCAACCGCAGCAGCAGTCGCAGCCGTACGGGCAGCCCGGCGGCCCGCAGGGACCGGCGTCTCAGGGCGGGCCCGGTCCGGCCCACCCCGAGACCGGTGGCATCGCCCCCTACGGTCAGTACGCCCGCCCCACCGCCGGCGAGGCGCCGACGACGGGTGCGCCGTCCCGGCCGCAGGACTCCGCACCCCCCACCTACGACCCGCAGTCCGGCCGTCAGGTGCACAGCGGCCTCACTGGGGCGGCCGGTCCGGGTCCGGCGCCGACGTCGCCGACCCCGTGGATTCCTGAGCCCGCTCCGGCGCAGCCCGGCGAGGCGGAGCGGGCGTTGCGCCCGGACCCGCAGCCGCCGGTGGAGTACCGGCGCACCGAGTACGGCTCGAGCGACTTCGAGTGGGAGCCCACCTACAGCGAGGCGCCCGACTACGAGCCGCGGGCCGGTCAGGGCAACGGCGACGACAACGACCGGGACCCGGTGGTCCGTTACGAGACCCCGGAGCAGCGCCCGCCGTTCGCGCCGCCGAAGCTCGACTCCGCCCGGCACGAGGGCTGGGACGCCGGCTTCGCCGAGGACACGTTGAACGGCACCGGGCAGCCCGCCACCGACCAGGACCGCTACCGCCCGATCCCGCGGGCGGAGTGAGCCGGATCCGGCGCGCGTCACCGTCCGGCGGCGGCGCGCCGGACCGGTCGCCCCGGGTCGGCTGTGTGAGGGTGGACCGGTGAGGGAGGACGACCACGGCGCATCCGCACGCCGTCGGCGGGACTCCCGATCCCGTCCCGGGCAGCGCCCCGAGCGCGTCCGACCGTCGCGCACCCGCACCGCCGCACCGCCGGCCGAGGCCGACACCGCCCCGGGCGCAACCGTCGTCGTCGACCGGCCCGAGCTCGTCGCCGCGGCCGTCGACGGCGCCAGGCGGGGCGCGCTCGTCATGTTCGCCGGGTTCGCCGGCACCGTCGCTCTCGGTCTGCTGCTGTGGGCGGTCAACCCGGCCGCCGACCTCGGCGCCGAACCGGCGGTGCGCGCGGCGACCGCCGCCTACGTCCTGGCCCACTTCGGTCACGTCGGGATCGGCGGCGCCTCCCTGACGCTGGCGCCACTGCTGCTGACGCTGGTCTTCGCGCTGCTGCTCGGGCTGGGCCCGGGCCGCGGACGCATCGGCGCACCGTCGGTGGCCGCCGAAGCCACGTCGATCGCCGCCGGCGCCGTCACCTACGCGGTGTTGGTCGTCGTCGCCGCCGTCACCCTGGCTCCCTCCGGGGTGGCGGTGTTCGGGGCGGCGATCGGCGCGCTGCTGGTCGCGGCGGCCGCCCTCGCGTTGGGCATGCTGCGCCGGGGCCGGGCCCTGCGCCACCTGCTGCTCGAGCGGCTGCCCCGGTGGGCGACCGCCGGTGCGCTGGCCGGCGGCGTGGCCACGTTGACCCTGGTGGCGGGGGCCGCCGCCGTCCTCGCGGTCGCGCTGGTGACGTCGTTCGGCACCGCCTCCGACCTCGCGTCCACGCTGGCCGACGGGGCCGGCGACGCGGTCGGTCTCGCCCTCGCAGGCCTCGCCTACCTGCCGAACGCGGTGCTCGCCACCGTCGGTTACGTGACCGGCGTCGGGTTCTCCGTCGGCGCCGGACGCTGGTCGCCGCTGGGCTCGGTGCCCGCCGATCTGCCGCCGTTCCCGCTGCTGGCCGCGGTGCCCACCGGCACCGGGGTGTCCGCCATCGGCGCGGCGACCCTGCTGGTGCCGGTGGCCGCCGGGCTGGCCGCCGCGCTGGCCGTGCTGCGCCGGGTGCCCGGCCGACGTGACCGGTGGGCGGCCGTCGGCACCGCGGGCGGTGTGGCCGGGCTGCTGACCGGCGTCCTCGCGTGGGTCGCGTCCGGTGGGGTCAGCGGCGGGCCGTGGCCGCACATCGGGGCGACCGGCTGGCAGGTCGGGCTCATCGTCGCCGCGGCCGTGCTGGTGGTCGCGGGAGCGTGGGTCGGGGCCGCCGCACGGGGTGCCGTCGCCGCGCCGCCGGCGGGGGCTCCGGCCGTCACCGGGGTCGCGGACCAGCTGACCGACGATGCTGCCTACCCGGAGGCGGACGACGGGGAAGCCGACGACGTCGGGGCCGAGGGCGCCGAAGACGCTGGGGCGGACGACACGGACGACGCCGGGGCGGGCGACGACATCGACCACACCGAGGGCGCCGCGGACATCACCGCCGAGCCCGCCACCGGGGAGCCGGACGCCGACGAAGCCGCCAGCGCCGCAGCCGCCGGGCCGGGCGTCGCACCAGCCGAGCCCGCGAACCCCGACGCCGGATCCGACGAGGCGGACGCAGCGCCCAGCGAGGAGCTGGACACCGACGACGCCACGACCGACGCTCCGCCCGCTGACACCGAGGCCGAGGCCGACGCCCACACCGACGCCGAACCCGCGCCCGAACCGGACGACGCGACCGACGCCACGTCCGACGACGACCGGCCGACCCCGCCCGCCGACCGCTGATCCCGGGCCCCGGTCGTGGGACTGCGGGCGGGCCGAACCCGGTCGCGCGGTTACCCTTGACCCGCCCTTCCAGCTGAGCCCCGAGGATCCCCGCGTGCCCGCACCCGCCCCGCTGCGCGTCGTCGTCCTCGCCTCGGGCACCGGCACCCTGCTGCAGGCCCTGCTCGACGCGCAGCCCGCGCCCGGTTGGACGATCACCGCGGTCGGCTCGGACCTGCGCCACTGTGCCGCGCTCGACCGGGCCGCCGCCGCCGGCGTCCCCACCTTCACCGTCGCGCTCGCCGATCACCCGACGCGCGCCGACTGGGACGCCGCTCTCGCCGCGGCCTGCGCGGGCGCGGACCTCATCGTCAGCGCCGGCTTCATGAAGCTCGTCGGACCGGCGTTCCTGGCCGCCCACGACGGGAAGATGATCAACTCCCACCCGTCGCTGCTGCCGTCGTTCCCCGGCATGCACGCCGCCCGGGACGCCCTGGACTACGGGGTGCAGGTCACCGGCTGCACGATCTTCCTCGTCGACGCGGGGGTCGACGCCGGCCCGATCGTCGCGCAGGAGGCCGTCCGCGTCCTCCCCGACGACACCGTCGCATCCCTGCACGAACGCATCAAGGTCGCCGAACGCGGCCTGCTGGTCTCCGTGGTGAACTCGCTGGCCGAGCACGGCTGGCGGGTCGCCGGACGAAAGGTTGTCCCCTCATGACCGACCGCCTGCCCATCCGCCGCGCCCTGGTCTCGGTGTCGGACAAGTCCGGCCTGCTCGAGCTCGGCCGCGGCCTGGCCGACGCCGGGGTGTCGATCGTGTCGACCGGCAACTCGGCGAAGACGCTGGCCGACGCCGGCATCCCGGTCGCGTCGGTGGAGAGCGTCACCGGCTTCGCCGAGGCCTTCGAGGGGCGCGTGAAGACGCTGCACCCGAAGATCCACGCCGGTCTGCTCGCCGACCGGCGCAAGCCCGAACACGTCACCCAGCTCGACGAGCTGGGCATCGAGCCGTTCGATCTCGTCGTGGTCAACCTCTATCCGTTCGTCGCCACCGTCGCGTCCGGGGCCGGCCCGGACGAGGTCATCGAGCAGATCGACATCGGCGGCCCGGCGATGGTCCGCGCGGCGGCCAAGAACCACCCGTCGGTGGCCATCGTGGTCGACCCGGCCGCCTACCCCGAGGTGCTGGCGGCCGTGGCGGCCGGCGGCTTCACACTCGCCGAGCGGCAGCGGCTCGCCGCCCAGGCCTATCGCCACACCGCGAGCTACGACGTGCAGGTCGCGAGCTGGCTCGGCAACGTCGTCGCCCCGGATCCC
>JBQGEH010000643.1:0-7161 GCA_052039515.1 Nakamurella sp.
TTCACCGCGTGCACGATGGTGCCGACGCTGGCCGACGGCACTCCGCTGTGCGAGCTGCCGGAGTTCGCCGACCGGCCGCACGCCTACGTCAAGTTGTGGCGGCACCACGCCGCCCAGGGGCAGGCGGATCGGATCAACGCGCTGGCCCGGGAGCGGGCGGAGTCGTGGCTGCCGCGGTACGGCGGGTTCATCTCCTCGGAGTGGGAGTTCGCCAAGGGTCTGGAGCTGCTCGAGGACGACCCGGAGATCTACGCCCGCACGCAGCGGTGGGTCGAGGCCGCCGACTGGATCGTCTGGCAGCTGTGCGGTGAGTACGTGCGCAACGCCTGCACCGCCGGCTACAAGGGCATCCGCCAGGACGGCGCCTATCCGTCCCGGGAGTTCCTCGCCGCGCTCAATCCCGACTTCGCCGGATTCGTCGACGACAAGCTCGACCAGCCCATCGGGCAGCTCGGATCCGCCGCCGGGACGCTCACCGAGCAGGCCGCCGGCTGGACCGGGTTGCCGGTCGGGATCGCCGTGGCGGTGGGCAATGTCGATGCGCACGTGGCGGCGCCGGCGGCGAACGCGATCGCCCCGGGACAGTTGGTGGCGATCATGGGCACGTCCACCTGCCACGTGATGAACGGGACCGAACTGGCCGAGGTGCCGGGCATGTGCGGGGTCGTGGACGGTGGGATCACCGCCGGGTTCTACGGTTACGAGGCCGGGCAGAGCGGCGTCGGGGACATCTTCGGCTGGTTCACCCGCACCGGGGTGCCCGCCGACTACGCCGATGTCGCGGCGGCACGCGGGATCTCGGCGCACGAGTACCTGACCGAGCTCGCCGCGCGGCAGGCGGTGGGGGAGCACGGGCTGCTCGCCCTGGACTGGCACAGCGGGAACCGGTCGGTGCTGGTCGATCACGAGCTGTCCGGGCTGATCGTCGGGCAGACGCTGGCGACGAAGCCGGAGGACACCTACCGGGCGCTGCTGGAGGCGACCGCGTTCGGCACCCGCACGATCATCGAGACGTTCAACGCCTCCGGCGTGCCGGTCACCGAGCTGGTCGTGGTCGGCGGGCTGATGAAGAACGCCCTGCTCATGCAGATCTACGCCGACGTCACGAAACTGCCGCTGTCGCTGGCCATCTCGACGCAGGGTCCGGCGCTGGGTTCGGCGATCCACGCCGCGGTCGCCGCGGGGGCCTATCCCGACGTGCCGGCCGCGGCCGCGGTGATGGGCAGCAAGAGCGACGCCGTCTACACCCCGGACCCGGACGCCGCCGCGGCCTACGACGTGCTGTTCGCCGAGTACACCGCGCTGCACGACCACTTCGGCCGGGGCGGCTCGACGGTGATGCGGAAGCTGAAGAGCCTCAAGCGCGACGCCGTCCGCCGCCGGACGGCCGGGGACAGCCCGGCGGGCCGTTCGCCCGTCGATCGTCCCACCACCGACTCCGCTGCCGATGCTGCCGCTCCGGCAGACGATCTCGCTCTCACCGACACCGAGCAGGAAGCCTTCCAGTGACCGCCACCCTGACCATCACCGCCGAGATCACCCGGCTCCGCCGCGAGGTCAGCGACCTGCACGCCGAGCTGACCCGCTACGACCTGGTGGTGTGGACGGCCGGGAACGTCTCCGCCCGGGTGCCCGGCGCGGACCTGCTGGTGGTCAAGCCGTCCGGCGTGGACTACCGGGACCTGACCCCGGAGAACATGGTGGTGACCGACTTCGACGGCACCGTGGTGGAGGGCGACCACGCACCGTCCTCGGACGCCGCCGCCGCCGGCTACGTCTACCGTCACCTGGACTGGGTGGGCGGGGTGGTGCACACCCACTCGACGTTCGCGACCGCGTTCGCCGCCCGCCGGGAACCGATCCCGTGCGTGCTGACGATGATGGCCGACGAGTTCGGCGGCGACATCCCGGTCGGGCCGTTCGCGTTGATCGGCGACGACTCGATCGGCCGCGGCATCGTGGAGACGGTGCGCCGCAGCCGGTCCAAGGCCGTCCTGATGGCCAACCACGGCCCGTTCACCGTCGGCCGCACCGCCCGCGCCGCGGTCAAGGCCGCCGCCATGTGCGAAGAGGTCGCCCGCACCGTGCACATGGCCCGCCAGGGCGGCGCCGTGCACCCGATCGACCCGTCCGACATCGACTCCCTCTACGACCGGTACCAGAACGCCTACGGCCAGCATTGAGCCACCCGCGTCCGGCCCACCTCGGCCGTACCGCTTCCACCTGCAGCACCCCGTCTGCACCCTCACTCACAGCAAGGACGATTCCGTGACTTCGACACGCGCGCAGGTGTGGTTCCTCACCGGCAGCCAGGGGCTCTACGGCCCGGAGACGCTGGACCAGGTCGCCGCCCAGTCCCGGGAGATCGGCGAGACCCTCGACGCCGCCAAGGAGATCGACGCCGACGTGATCTGGCGCCCGGTGCTGACCAGCGCCGACGCGATCCGCCGGACCATGCTCGAGGCCAACGCCGACGACGCCTGCGTCGGGGTGATCGCCTGGATGCACACCTTCTCGCCGGCCAAGATGTGGATCAGCGGGATCGACGCGCTGCGCAAGCCGCTGCTGCACCTGCACACGCAGGCGGGCGAGGCGCTGCCGTGGGCCGAGATCGACATGGATTTCATGAACCTCAACCAGGCCGCGCACGGTGACCGGGAGTTCGGCTACATCCAGACCCGGCTGGGTGCCGCCCGCAAGACCGTGGCCGGTTACGCCGCCCACCCGGAGGTGCAGGCCTCGATCGGGTCCTGGGTGCGGGCCGCCAAGGGCGCTGCGACGATCCGCTCGCTGAAGCTCGCGCGGTTCGGCGACAACATGCGCGACGTGGCCGTCACCGAGGGCGACAAAGTCGAGGCGCAGCGGCGTTTCGGGGTGTCGGTGAACACCTACGGGGTCAACGACCTCGTCGCCGTCGTCGACGCGATCGGTGACGCCGAGGTCGACGCGTTGGCCGCCACCTACGACGAGCAGTACGAGGTGATGGCGTCGCTGCGGCCCGGCGGGGAGCAGCGGGAGTCGCTGCGCTACGC
Source organism: Nakamurella sp. (assembly GCA_052039515.1). GTDB lineage: Bacteria > Actinomycetota > Actinomycetes > Mycobacteriales > Nakamurellaceae > Nakamurella. Next base: position 3,033 of record JBQGEH010000643.1, read on the forward strand.
CGCCCGGATCGAGCTCGGCCTGCGGCAGTTCCTCACCGAGGGCGGGTTCGGCGCCTTCACCACCAACTTCGAGGACCTCGGCGGACTGCGGCAGCTGCCGGGCATCGCCGTCCAGCGACTGATGGCCGACGGCTACGGCTTCGGCGGCGAGGGCGACTGGAAGACGTCGGTCATGCTGGCCACGATCAAGGCGATGGGCGAGGGCCGCTCCGGCGGCACCTCGTTCATGGAGGACTACACCTACCACCTGGTGCCGGGCGAGGAGAAGATCCTCGGCGCGCACATGCTCGAGGTCTGCCCGACCATCACCGCGTCCCGGCCGAAGGTGGAGATCCACCCGCTGGGCATCGGCGGCCGGCAGGACCCGGTCCGGCTGGTCTTCGACGCCGACCCGGGTGCGGCGGTCATCGTCGGCATCGCCGACATGGGCGAGCGGTTCCGGCTGGTCCTCAACGAGGTCGACGTCGTCGCCCCGTCCGAGCCGCTGCCGAAACTGCCGGTGGCGCGGGCGGTCTGGGAACCCCGTCCCGACTTCCGGACCTCCACCCAGGCGTGGCTGACCGCGGGCGGGCCGCACCACACCGTGCTGTCCACCGCCGTCGGGGTGGAGGAGATCGACGACTTCGCCGAGATGATGCGCACCGAGCTGCTCGTCATCGACGACGACACCACCATGCGCGGCTTCGTGAAGGAGATCCGCTGGAACCAGGCGTACCACCGCCTGGCGCAGGGCTTCTAGAGTGGCCCCGTCCGCCGGCACCACGGACGAGTGGGAGCTGCGATCCGGGGGGTACCGCGCCGCGGTGACCGCGGTCGGTGCCACGCTGCGCTCGCTCACCCTGGACGGGCGGGATCTGGTGGTGCCGTTCCCCGCCGGAGCGGTGCGGCCGCTGTACCGCGGCGCGCACCCGCTGCCCTGGCCCAACCGCATCGCCGACGGTCGGTACACCTTCCGCGGTGTCACCCACCAGGCGGCGCTCAACGAGGTGGACCGCGGGCACGCGCTGCACGGCCTCGCGCACTGGGTGCGCTGGCACCCGGTGGACCGCCGCGTCGACCGGTTGGAGCTGGTGCACGACCTCGTCGCGCAGGAGGGCTACCCGTTCCCGCTGCGACTGCGGATCGTGTTCGCGCTGGACGGCGACGGCCTGCACACCACGCTGACCGCCACGAACACCGGCTCGTCGGACGCCCCGTACGGCTGCTGCCCGCATCCGTACCTGGTCGCCGGTCCCGGACCGTTGGACAGCTGGCAGCTGACCGCGCCTGTCGGCCGCCGGCTGGAGGTGGACGACCGGCTCATCCCCACCGGGTCGGCAGCCGTGGAGGCGGTGGACAACGACTTCCGCACGCCGGACGTCATCGGTGCGCGCGAGATCGACCACTGCTTCTCCGATGTCGCGTTCGACGACGAGGACCTCGCCACGGTCCGGGTGGTCGACCCGGCCGCCGGCACCGGCGTGGAACTGAGCTGGGGCCGGTGGGCGCCGTGGCTGCAGATCCACACCGGTGACCGACCCGAACCCGAGCACGACCGGGCCGGTCTGGCCGTGGAGCCGATGAACTGCCCGCCGGACGCGTTCAACCTCCCGGAGGACCAGGTGCCGGTGCTCACCGCCGGTGCCACCCACACCGCGAGCTGGACGATCCGCGGGATCTGACCGCTGACCCGGACACCGTGCCGCCCGACCGGTGTCTCCCTGACCGCCGCCCGCCGGAGTTGTCGGGGCGCCCGCCGGCGGCACCCACGTCGGCGCGCGTGGTCCGGGACCGTCCGGCAGGCTGATCCCCGGACACCGTCGGCGGCCCGCCGGCGGGCCGGACACGGAGGTCGCCGCATGACCGGAACCGACCAGCCGCACCCCGACGACGCCGCCCTGCGGCAGCTGGTGTCGCGGCTCGACCTGCCGGCCAAGGTGCGGCTGCTGACCGGGGCCACCGCGTTCACGCTGCCGGACGAACCCCGCGTCGGCCTCGGCGAGCTGCGGTTCTCCGACGGTCCGACCGGCGTCCGGGGCCTGAAGTTCGCCGGCGGCCGGGTCGTCGCGCTGTTCCCGAACGCCACCCTGCTCGCGTCGGCGTGGGACGTCGCCGCCGCCGAGGAGGTCGGGCGGCTGCTCGCCGAGGAGGCGCTCGCCCAGCAGATCCACGTCGTGCTCGGCCCGACCATCAATTTGCACCGCTCGCTGCTCGGGGGCCGGCTGTTCGAGGCCTACTCCGAGGACCCGTTGCTCACCGGGCGTCTCGCCGCCGGGTACGTGCGCGGCATGCAGGCGGCCGGGGTGGCCGCCTGCCTGAAGCACCTGGTGGCCAACGAGTCCGAGACCGACCGCAACACCGTCGACAGCGTGGTCGACGAGGCGACCCTGCGCGAGCTGTACCTGCTGCCGTTCGAGATCGCCGTCGCCGACGCGCACGCCTGGACGATGATGGCCGGCTACAACGACGTCAACGGGGTCGCGGCCACCGAGCAGGTCCACGTCAACACCGGCATCGTCAAGGGGGAGTGGGGCTGGGATGGCCTGCTGATGTCCGACTGGGGGGCGACGAAGACCACCGCGGCGTCGGCCAACGGCGGCCAGGACCTCGTCATGCCCGGACCGGTCGGGCCGTGGGGCGACGCCCTGGTCGCCGCCGTCGAGGCCGGTGAGGTCGACGAGGCCACCGTCGACGACCACGTGCTGCGGATGCTGCGCCTCGCCGACCGCGTCGGCGCCCTGGGCACTCTGCGGGCTCACCCGGCGGACCTGCCGGCCCCGGACTCGCCGACCCGGCGCACCCAGCTGCGCGATCTCGCCGTCGCCGGGATGACCGTGCTGACCAACGCCGGAGTAGTGCCGCTGACCGGCGGCGGGACGGTCGCCGTCATCGGGCGGCACGCGGTCGAGACCGCCGGCATGGGCGGGGGTTCCGCCCAGGTCAACGCCCCGTATCAGGTCAGCGTGGCCGACGGGCTGACCGCGCTGCTCGGGGACCGGGTCACCGTCGTGGACGGGGTCGAGGTGCGCACCAAGGCGGTCCCGGCGCTGCCGTCCACGGTCGCCGACCCCGGCGTGGTGTTCACGTTGTACGACGCGGACGGTCAGGTGCTCGAGGAGCGCACCGGGGTCGGCACCACCACCGTGGTCGGCTTCGACGACGACTTCACCGGCACCGTGGCCCGTGTCGAGGTGCGCGCCCGGCTGGCCGTGGACGGAGCCCTGGACGTCGGCACCATCGGCGTCGGCGCGTGGACCCTGACGGTGGCCGGGGACACCTCCATCTGGGAACTGGCGGTGGAGAACCCCGGACCCGGCGCGGAGCTGCTCGACCCGCCGTCCCGGTCGGCGCAGCTGGACGTGCCGCCGGGCGCGGAGGTGCACGCCGTGGTGCAGCTGCCGGACCTCGCGCCGGGGATGCCGGCGCTGCTCGGCCTCATCGCCCGCACCTCGGCCCGCGACCCCGAGGCGGTGCTCGCCGACGCCGCCGCGGCCGCCGCGGCGGCCGACACCGCCGTCGTGGTGGTCGGTCTCACCGCCGAACAGGAGACCGAGGCGGTGGACAAGTCGACGCTGGCGCTCCCCGGCCGGCAGGACGACCTGATCCGGGCCGTCGCCGCCGCCGCGTCCCGCACGGTCGTGGTGGTCAATGCGGCCACTCCGGTGCTGATGCCGTGGCTGGACGAGGTCGACGCGGTGATCGTCGCCGGTCTGCCCGGACAGGAGGGCGGCCACGCGGTGGCCGCGGTGCTCACCGGCGCCGCCGAGCCCACCGGACGGCTGGTCACCACCTGGCCGACGGCCGACGCCGCCACTCCGGCCTGGAACGTCACCCCGGTGGACGGCGCGATCGTCTACGGCGAGGGCACCTTCATCGGCTACCGCGGACACCACGCGGGCCGCGCCCCGGCCCCGGCGTTCTGGTTCGGCCACGGCCTGGGTTGGACCACCTGGGAGTACGGCGATCTCGCGGCGGCGGGCGACCGGGGCGCCACCGTCACGGTGACCAACACCGGGGAGCGGACCGGCCGCGAGGTCGTCCAGCTCTACTTCGACCCGGCCGAGCCGGACCAGCCGGTGCGGCTGGTCGGCTGGACGCCGGTCACCGTGGCGGCGGGGGAGTCGGCGACGGTCACCGTGACCGGGGATCC
>JBQGEH010000644.1:0-1664 GCA_052039515.1 Nakamurella sp.
AGTCGAGTTCGGCGCGCGACTGACAGAGCACCCGGGCCAGGTCGCCCTTCGTCGCCTTGCTGAAGTGCGACACCACGCTGCGGCTGCCGTCGGGATGCGCGGTGACGACGTCGACGGTGACGGCTCCGGGGACGGGTCCGAGGGCGGCGTACGCGCCCGACCGCAGGTCCAGGGTGAGCTCGCCGGTGGTCAGCGCCGGCGTCAGCAGCGGCCGCCAGCGGGCGGCGAGCCCGGGCCGGTCGGGGAGGCGTGAGCCGGCCGACAGCCGGTAGGTCGGCAGCAGGTCCCCGGCCCGGGTCGCCCCGAACAGCGCCGACCCGATGACCAGCCGCGCCTCGGCCCGGGCCCGCTGCACCGGGGTCAGCGAGGCGACGTCGAGGTGGTCGTAGAGCACGCCGGTGTAGCGGTCCAGCGCCGGGAGCGTGGGGCCGGTGAGAAGGGCTGCGTTGGCGCTGATCTCGTCGTCCTGGCGGGCGCTGACGCCCAGCGCGGCACGGGCCGCGGGCATGTCCCGGGACAGCTCGACGAGCTCCTCGACCAGGGCCTGGCGCAGCGGGGTCAGCGCGGGGAACGCCAGCGCGTCCAGGTCCAGGGGAGCGTCGCTGCCGCCGGGCCGCTTGGTCTCCGACGGGGGCAGCAGGATGAGCACGACGAGCCAGCCTACGGTGGATCGGGTGAACGTCCGTAAGCACCGCGACGACGCCCCGGCGGGCTTCTTCGAGGCCGAGGCCGCCGGTCTCCGGTGGCTCGCCGCCGCTCCCGACGGGGCTGCCGTGGTCGCGGTCGTCGACGCCGGGCCCGGCTTCAGCGCGCTCGAGCGACTGGCCGCCGGGCGCGCGGCGGCCGGGGCGGCCGCGGCGTTCGGGGCGGCGCTGTCGCGCACCCACGACGCCGGCGCCGCCGCCTGGGGAGCGCCGCCGGACGGCTGGAGCGGCCCCACGTTCATCGGCCGGCAGCCGATGCGCTGCGAGCCGTCGGACTCCTTCGGCGGCTTCTACGCCGGCCAGCGGGTGCTGCCGTACCTGCGGCGGGCGGTGGACCGCGGACACGTCGACCGCCGGCAGGCGGACACCGTCGAGCGGGCCTGTGCGCGGATCAGCGACGGCGATTTCGACGACGCCGACCGACCGGCCCGGATCCACGGCGACCTGTGGAGTGGCAACGTGCTGTGGACCCCGGACGGGGTGGTCCTCATCGACCCGGCCGCGCACGGCGGCCACCGGGAGACCGACCTCGCGATGCTGGCGCTGTTCGGTGCGCCGCGGCTGTCCGACATCCTGGCGGGCTACCGGGAGGCGCACCCGCTCGCCGACGGCTGGCGGGACCGGGTGCCGCTGCACCAGCTGCACCCGCTGGCCGTGCACGCCGCGAGCCACGGCCCCGGGTACGCCGCGCCGCTGGTCGACGCGGCCCGGGCGGTGCTGGCGCTGTAGGCCGCGGAAACGCAGGGGAGCGGTCCCGAACCGGCCACTAAGCTCATGCGTCGGACCGCACGTCCCCGAACCGAGGAGCTCCATCCCGTGATCACCCGCATGTCGTCCCTGTTCCTGCGCACGCTGCGCGAGGACCCGGCGGATGCGGAGGTGCCCAGCCACCGGCTGCTGGTGCGGGCGGGCTACGTCCGGCGGGCCGCGCCCGGCATCTACACCTGGCTGCCGCTGGGG
>JBQGEH010000645.1:0-1754 GCA_052039515.1 Nakamurella sp.
TCGTCGCGCGCGACGAGCGGCGGCGCGCACTGGTCGTCCGGTACCGCGATCAGCGGGCGACCCTGAAGCGGACCATCGCCGCGCCGTCGACACCGACCGCCGACCGCGCCGCCGCGGTGGCGGCGCTGCAGCGGCTCCCGCGGGACTCGAGCCCGGTCCGTGTCCGCCGCCGGGACGCCGTCGACGGCCGGCCCCGGGGTCACCTGCGGGCGTTCGGGCTGTCCCGGGTCCGGATGCGCGAGCTCGCCCACCGCGGCGAGCTGCCCGGCGTCACGAAATCCAGTGGGTGAGTCCCGTGTCCGAAGGAGAAGCGATGAGTTCCGTTCCGGTGGTCGTGGTGTCGACCGTCGACCCTGTCCTGCGGGAGGTGCTGGCGCTGTCGGCACTGTCCGACCTGCCCGGCACCGCCGTGATCCGCCAGGACCTCGACCCGCACCACGGTCTGCTGCACCGCGTCGTCACCGACACCGCCGGGGTGGTCGAGCGCGAGGAGGTCCTGCTGGAGCACGCCTGCAGCGGCTGCGCCGTCCGGGAGGATCTGCTGCCCACCGTGGCGCGGCTCGTCGACCGCGGCGGCTGGGAGCGCATCGTGGTGCTGTCCCCGGTCACCGCCGAGAGCACCGCGGCCAGCCGCGCGCTGGGCGACCCGGTGACGGCCGGCACCCGGGGCGTCACGCTCGCCGGGGTGCTGTCCGTGGTCGACGCCGACCGGGTGGTGGACGACCTGATGGGCGAGGACCTCGTCGGCGACCGCGAGCTCGCCATCACCGTCGACGACAACCGCAGCGTCGGTGAGGCTCTCGGTGCCCAGCTCGCGCACGCCGACCTGCTGCTGACCGTGGGTGCGGATCCGACCGGTCTCACGCTCATCGACCACCTGCGCGGTGCCGGGAGCAGCGTCTCCGACCTGTACGCGGTGGCCGGTGACGCGCTGTTCCGGCGGCGGCACCGACCGGCGCTGGCCGAGGCCCGCCTCGATCCCCGGCACGTCCGCCCGTCGGCGGCACGGGACGAGAACGGCGTCTGGACCATGGATCTGGCGTCGGACCGGCCACTGCACCCGGAGCGCTTCCTGGCCCGGATCGAGGACCTCGGCGCCGGCCGGGTCCGCAGCCGCGGCCGGTTCGTGCTGCCGACCCGGCTGGACACGGTGTGCGTGTGGGACGGCGCGGGCGGCCAGGTGAGCATCGGCCACGGCGGCGCCTGGGCGCCGCACGTCCCGTCGACCCGGCTGGTGTTCACCGGTGTCGGCGACGAGCGCCGGCGGGTACGCCGGGCGTTCGCGTCGATGGTGATGACCGACGCGGAGATGGCCGCCGACATCGACTGGCGGCGCACCGACGACGGTCTCGGGGACTGGCTGGCGGAGCCGGGCTGATGGCCGGCGCCGGGCGCGGTGACCGGGTCTGGTTGATCGTGTGTGGCCGGGGCTCCGGCGCCGGCCGCCGCACCCCGCCCGACCCGCGGCTCGCGGATCACCGTGCGGTGGTCCGGGGCCGGCCGGACGCCGTCCTCGTGGTGTCCCCGGCGCTGGCGCCGCCGCCCGGACCGGTGCTCGTCGGGTGGGGCCGGACGACCGGCACCGGGCTGCACTGGACGGAGCCGCCGCTGCGCATCGACGGCCTGGCCGGCGCCACCCGCCGCACCGCGGTGCTCGCCTGGCTCGCCACCGCCCGGGACACCGGGAGCTGTCCGCGTCGGGTCCGGGTGCGGCGCCGGGTCCGCTGCCGCTGAAAACCTCGGGCGGGAAACGA
>JBQGEH010000646.1:0-8237 GCA_052039515.1 Nakamurella sp.
TTGAAGGTCGAGGGTCTGGTGATCGGCGACCAGATCGACCAGTTCGACGCGACGCGGCCGGCGGGGACGGTGATCGGCACCCGCCCGGCCGCCGGGGACACCGTGCCGGCCGGGTCGACCGTGCAGCTGGTGGTGTCCAGCTCGCTGCTGGTCCCCGACGTCGTCGGGTCCAGCGAGGCCGACGCCACGAAGGCGCTGCAGGACGCGAAGCTGACCGTGTCGGTGGGGCCGCGGGCGTTCGACAAGGACGTGGACGCGGGCGACGTGATCCGTACCGACCCGGTCGCCGGGACGCTGGTCGACCCGGCGTCCTCGACGGTGACGATCACCGTGTCCAACGCGGTGACCATGCCCGACGTGCGCGGCCGCAACGTCGACGAGGCGGGCCGTCAGCTCACCGACGCCGGCCTGTACGTGCAGGTCACGTCGTTCTTCGGGCTGGGCTCGACGGTGCAGTCGCAGAACCCGTCGCCGGGCACCCGGGTCGAGCCCGGCTCCACGGTGTCGCTCAACACCTTCAACGGACCTGGAACCGGACCCGGTGGTGATGGGATGGGCCCGCACAGCGGGCACTTCCCTCCACAACTTCGGGAGGATTCAGCTCCGCAGCATCTCGGCGACGAGAAATGCGAGCTCCAGCGACTGCTGGACGTTCAGGCGCGGGTCGCAGGCGGTCTCGTAGCGGCCGGCGAGGTCGGCGTCGGAGATCTCCTGCGCGCCGCCCAGGCACTCGGTGACGTTGTCGCCGGTGAGCTCGACGTGGATGCCGCCCGGGTGCGAGCCCAGCTCGCCGTGCACCTCGAAGAAGCCCTGGACCTCGTCGACGATGCGGTCGAAGTGGCGGGTCTTGTAGCCGGTGGACGCCTCGTGGGTGTTGCCGTGCATCGGGTCGCACTGCCAGACGACCTTGTGCCCGGTCGCCTCGACCTTCTCGATGATGGGCGGCAGCAGGTCGCGGACCTTGCCGTTGCCCATCCGCGAGATCAGCGTGATCCGGCCCGGCTGATTGTCCGGGTCGAGCCGCTCGACGTACTCGACGGCGTCGTCCGGGCTGGTGGTGGGGCCGATCTTGACGCCGATCGGGTTGGCCAGCAGCTCGGCCAGCGCGATGTGCGCACCGTCCAGCTGCCGGGTGCGGTCACCGATCCACAGGAAGTGCGACGACAGGTCGTACAGCTTCGGCTCGGCCGGCCGCCCGTCCGGGCCGCGGTCGACCAGCCGCAGCATGGCCCGCTCGTAGTCGATGAGCAGCGCCTCGTGGGAGGCGAAGACCTCGACCTCGTGCAGCGAGTGCGAGTCGACGCCGCAGGCCCGCATGAAGCGCATCGCCCGGTCGATCTCGGTGGCGACCCGCTCGTAGCGCTCCCCGGCGCGGGAGGTGAGCACGAAGTCCTTGTTCCACTCGTGCACGGTGGACAGGTCACCCATGCCCGACCCGGTCAGCGCCCGGACGAGGTTCATCGCCGCCGACGAGTTCGCGTAGGCGCGGATCATCCGGGTCGCGTCGTGCCGGCGCGCCTCGGCGTCGGTGTCGAGAGAGTTGATGATGTCGCCGCGGTAGGACGGCAGGCCCAGCGCGTCGATCCCGGACGAGCGCGGCTTGGCGTACTGGCCGGCGATGCGGGCGACCTTGACCACCGGCAGCGAGGCGCCGTAGGTCAGCACCACGGCCATCTGCAGCAGGGTCTGGATGTTGCCCTTGATGTGCGGCTCGGTGTTGTCGGCGTAGGTCTCGGCGCAGTCGCCGCCCTGCAGCAGGAACGCCTTGCCGTTGGCGACGTCGGCGAGCTTGGTGGTCAGCCGGTCGATCTCCAGCGGCACGGTGATCGGCGGGACCGCCTCCAGCACGGCCCGCACGGCCATCACCTGGTCGGGGTTGTCCCAGTCGGGCTGCTGCGCGGCGGGGCGGGCGAGTGCGGCGTCCAGCTTCTCGCGGAGATCGCCCGGGAGGGGCGGCAGGGTCGGCAGGATGTCCGCCGGGATGTCGACTTTCCAGTTCACGCCGTCGAGACTATCGCCCGCCACCGGGCCAGATTCACCTTCGCGTCGGCCAGCGCATGGTGCTGGTCACGCCCGCCGTCGGGCACCGGAGGGTATCCGGCGTCCTCCCAGAACTGCCGCAATTCCTTGGTGAAGCGGGGGATGAAGCGGGGCAGCGTGGTCATGTCGCCCCAGAGCTGGGCGAGCACGACGTGGTCGTAGGCGGCGTACCAGGCCCACAGTTCGGGGTCGCCGTCACCGGCGGCCAGGAACTCCCCCACCTCGTCGCGGATGGTCGCGCGGCTCCGCCAGGCCGGGTCGGCCATCGGCGGCAACTTGTCCAGGACGTTGCGCTGCACCCACTTCCCCGCGCGCAGCGGGTCGAAGCCGGTGGAGATGGCGTAGTACTCGCGGCCGTCCTCGCAGACGATGCCGATCGAGACCAGCTCGATGGTGGTGCCGTCCTCGATGAACTCGGTGTCATAGAAATAGCGGGTGACGCGGCGGTCCTCCGGGGGGCGGCGGGGCACGCCCGTCAGCTCGCCCGGGTGCCGGGCAGCCGGGTCACGGTCCCGGGGCCACGACCCTCGACGACGCCCGCCTCGGCCTGCGCGCGGGCCTCGAGGTCGGCCTTGACCTTGGCCGCGTAGACGTCGACGTACTCCTGGCCGGTCATCTCCATCAGCCGGTACATGATCTCGTCGGTCATGCTGCGCTCGACGAAGCGGTCACCGGCCATCCCCTCGTAGCGGGAGAAGTCCAGCGGGCGGCCGATCTCGATGCGGACCTTCGCCGGTCGCCACATCTTCGAGCCGATGGGGTTGATCTTGCCGGTGTTGAACATGGCGACCGGGATGACGACGACACCGGCCTCCAGCGCCATCCGGGCGACGCCGGTCTTGCCCTTGTAGAGGCGGCCGTCGGGCGAGCGGGTGCCCTCCGGGTAGATGCCGAGCAGCTCCCCCTTGCGCAGCAGCCGGATGCCGGTGTCCAGGGCGTCCTGGGCGGCGTTGGCGCCGGTGCGGTCGACGGGCACCTGGCCCATGCCGAGGAAGAACTGCTTCTTGATCCAGCCCTTGACGCCCTTCTCGGTGAAGTACTCCGACTTCGCGAGGAAGGTGACCCGGCGCTTGATGTGCAGCGGCAGGAAGAACGAGTCGGCCACGGCGAGGTGGTTGGACACCAGGATGGCGCCGCCGGTGGGCGGGACGTGCGCCGTTCCCGTGATGGTCGTCGGGAAGAACAGCCGCAGCAGCGGGCCGATCAGGACGTACTTCATCACGGCGTAGAACACCGGGTCACCCTACAACGCCGTGCGACACTGGACGTCGTGGCCAGCGCTGAAGAGGACGACTTCGCGGCACGGTTCGCCGCCATCGTGTCGCCCATCGCGTCGACGATGAACTGGGACCCGGACACCGAGGTGCGTTCCGCGGACCGCATCGCCGACGAGCGCGCCGCGCGGGAGCGGGCGGAGGCCGAGCAGGCCGCCGCCGAGGCCCGCGAACGGGAGCTGCGCCGGGAGCGCCGCCGGGAGGAGCGGGCCCGGGAGCTCGCCGAGTACCAGGCGGAGAAGGCCGAGCTCGAGGCCGCATACAACTCCGACGACGACCACTTCACCCCGCCGGAACCGCCGCCGCTGCCCACGCTGCGGCCGGCCACCCTCGGGGCGGTGCTGCTGATGCTGGTCGGGCTCGCGCTCATCGTCTTCCCGACGCTGCTGGTCATCGACACCCAGCTGACGATGATCCTGGGGCTGGCCCTGCTGGCCGGCGGCGCGGTGACCCTGGTGTCGCGGCTGCGGGCGCACGACGACGACGTGGACGGGCCGAACGGCGCCGTCCTGTAGGACCGGTCAGGCGGTGTCCCGGGCGAGCAGCCCGGCTCCGACCATCGACGCGGTGTCGTGCAGGTGCGCGGCGACCACCTTGGGCATCGGCCGGTAGCCGGCCCCGGTGACCAGCTGTCCGAGCCGGTCCTCGGCGGCGGGCAGGAACAGGTCGGCGATGCTGGACACGCCGCCGCCGATGACGATGACCTCGGGGTCGAAGACGTCGATGGCCAACGCCATCCCGCGGGCCAGCCACTCCCCCAGGTCGTCCACCGCGGCCAGCGCGGTCGGGTGGCCGTCGCGGGCGGCCCGGCCGACGAGCTGGCCGGTGATGGCGCCGCCCTCCAGGCCGAGCTCGGCGGCGGTCTGGGCGAGCGCGGTCCCCGAGCAGTAGCGCTCCCAGCAGCCGCGCTTGCCGCACGGGCAGGGCCGGCCGTCCGGGACGACGGTGATGTGTCCGAGCTCCGGGGCGACGCCGAACGAGCCGCGGTAGATCCGCTGGTCGACGATGAGGCCGGCACCGATGCCGGTGCCCAGGGCGATGAGCAGCGCGACGTCGGCGCCCACCGCGGCACCGATGCGGTGCTCGGCCCACACGGCGGCGTTGACGTCGTGCTCCATGACCACCGGCAGCCCGAGGCGCTCGCCGAGCCGGGCCGGGACCCGGCTGTCCCGCCACGCCAGATGCGGGGCGAACATGACCGTCTGCCGGTCGGCGGTGATGAACCCGGCGACCGCCAGGCCCACGGCGTGCACCTCGTGCCGGGCCGCGAGCGCGGAGATCACCTCGACGAGCGCGTCGTCGGTGGCGTCGGTGGTGGCCGGCGTCGGCGCACTCAGGGTGTCGACGATGCGCCCGCTGCCGTCGACGACCGCGGCCTTGATCGTGGTGCCGCCGATGTCGACACCGACGGTGTGCGCGGGCCGGAGGCCGGGGTCATGTGATGTCAATGCGCTGCACCGATGCTGGAGGAGGGGCGGGGGGACGGGGGTGCGCCGGCGGGACCGGCGCACCCGGCTGGTCCAGATACTGCCGTACCGCGCCGACGATGAGCAGCGCACCCTGGCTGAGCTGCGCGGACAGTTCGCGGTGATCCCGCAGGTAGGTCAACGCGGCGCAGAACGGGCACCCGGTGCACCGCGTCGGGTGCGGCTCGGGCGGAGCGCCGGGGGTGCTGGCCGCCGCGAGCTTCTCCGCGACCACGTCCAGCAGGGCCCGGGCCTCGGCGGCCAGGCTCTGGTGTCCGGTCGGGTCGTCGGTCATCCGGCACCGACCAGGGCGTCGGGCCACCGGGCGGGATCGGGCACGAACGCCACGACCAGCGCGTCGTCGGCGAAGCGGGCGCCGGTGGCGGTGCACCGCTGCAACAGCGACGGCAGCGCGATGCGGCGCCGGTGCGACCCGACGGTGATGACGAGGTCGTCGCCGGACCGGGTGAGTTGTACCTGCCCGCGGTCGGCCAGCGGCAGCGGCACGGTGAGCGTGTAGTCGCCCCGCTCACCGGCGACCTGCAGTCCGGGAGCGGCGGCGTCGGCGGCGGGCAGCGGGTCGGTGTCGCCGTAGACCTCCGCCGCGAGGTCGGCCAGCGCCGGCACTCCGACCGGTTCGTCGGTGCGCAGCGGGGCGTGGCGCACCGGCAGGCCGGCGAACGACTCGGCGGCGGCGGCCAGCTGCCGCTGCTGCCCGTCGCGCAGCCGCTGCGCCCAGGTGCCGTCGGCGTCGGGCGGCAGCAGCCGGTTGACGATGACCGTGCCCACCCGGTCGCCGTGCAGCGACAGCGCGGTGTAGGCCCGGCGGGCCTCGGCCAGGACGACGTGCTCGGCGGTGCTGACGACGGTGACGCCGCTGCTCGGCGCGGTGAGCAGGGTGCGGGCGGCGGCCAGCCGGGCGAGCAGGTCGCTGACCGCGTCACGGACCTCGCCGTCCGGCCCGGTGACGGTGCCGCCGCGGCCGCCGAGCCCGGCGGCCAGCGCGCGCAGCAGCCGCTGCGGCGCCCCGACGAGCCGGTCGGCGTAGAACGACAGGGTCTCCGGCAGCGCCAGCAGCCGCAGCGTCTCACCGGTCGGCGCGCAGTCGACGACGATGACGTCGTAGTCCCCGGACGCGGCCCGCTGCTCGAGCTCCAGCAGCGCCACCACCTCGTCGGCGCCGGGCAGCACGACCAGTTCCTCGGCGGTCACCTCGGCGACGCCGCGGGCGGCGAGCACCCCGACCAGGTACTGCCGGATCTGCGACCAGCCGGCCTCGAAGCGGCCCTGCACGTCGACCTCGGCCGCCCACAGCCGCGGCGCCCCGGCGGGGGCCGGCTCGCCGGTCAGCGGCAGGCCCAGCACGTCGGACAGCGAGTGCGCCGGGTCGGTGGACAGCACCAGGGTGCGGTGCCCGGCGGCGGCCGCGGCGACCGCGGTGGCGGCGGCCAGCGTCGTCTTGCCGACCCCGCCCTTCCCGGTGAACAGCACGGTCCGGGTGGCCGGGGTCCCGCCCACGCTCACGCGCTCTCGACGCGCTTGCGCAGCTCTTTGAGGGCGGTGTCCAGGATGGAGCGCTCGGCCTTGCGGCGCAGCGGCCCGATCAGCGGGATGGACGGCTCGACGGTGAGGCTGTAGGTCACCTCGGTGCCGCCGGCCACCGGCTGCAGGCGGTACGAGCCGACCTGCGACTTCTGCAGCGATCCGGACACCAGGTTCCAGCTCACCGAGAGCCCGTCCGGGGCCCACGTGTAGGCCAGCTCGTAGGTGTCCTTGAGCAGCCCGGCGTCCATCACGAACTTCACCTGACGGGCCCGGCCGGGCTCGCCGGGGGAGGTGACGTCGACCGACTTGATGGCGCCCGTCCACTCCGGGTACGACGCGAAATCGGCGATCACGGCCATCACCCGGGCGGGCTCGGCGTTGATCACGATCGACTGGGTCGAGAGGTCGGGCATGTCCGAAAACACTACAGCGCCAGCACGTACGGCCGGGCCGAGCGCTGGAAGTGACCGACGTTGACGCATTCGGTGCGGCCGCGCCGCAGCCGCGCCCCGAGGGGCTGGTGGACGTGCCCGGACAGGGCGTACCGGGGCTGGTGCGTGTCGATGTAGTCGAGCAGCCCGGGGCCGTACATCTCCAGCCGGGCCGGCACCGTGTCGTAGCGCAGCGCGGTCAGCTTCGGCGGGATGTGGGTGCACAGCACGTCGACGGCGGGTAGCGCACCCAGCGCGGCCTCGAAGTCGGCGGCGGACCGGACGAACGGCTTCCACGGGGAGCCGGTGTCGCGCACCACCGAGCCGGGCCGGGTGGAGCCGCCGCCGACGAAGCCGAACACGACGCCGTCGAGGGTGCGGGTCTCGCCGTCCAGCGCCTGCAGGTGCGGCGGCGCGACCTGAGCCCACGCCGCGGCGACGTCGACGTTGCCGAGCAGCACCAGCGCGTCGTCGGGGAGCAGCCGCACCACCTGCTCGTACCGGTCGACCACGATGTCGTGGATGGCGCGGGCCGGGTCGGCGACGCGCGCCCAGAGCCGCTGGTTGTAGTCGTGCAGGGCGGCGAAGTCGCCGCGGGTGCGCATCCGGACGAACGGCCGGACCAGGTCCTCGCCGAACACCGCACCCAGGATGCCGCCGGCCGGGTCGTGGTAGTCGACGTAGTCGAGCAGGTCACCCAGGACGAGCAGCCGGTCGGCGGTGTCGGCGGCGCGGGCGAGGCCGTCGAAGTTGCCGTGGACGTCGGCGACGACGGAGATGCGCACCCGGTCGAGGCTATCGGAGGGTCAGCGCGGGACCCGGTGCCCGGTCGCGTTCGGGCCGGCCTTCTCCATCGCGATGACCTTGACCGGCACGCCGGTGGTGGAGGCGTGCAGCAGCAGGCCGTGGCCGATGTACATGCCGACGTGGGACACCGGGGAGTAGAAGGTGACCAGGTCACCGGGCTGCAGCTGGTCCATCGGCACCGACGGCAGGGTGGCCTGCTCGGCGCTGGTCCGCGGGATGGTGATGCCGGCCTGCTGCCACGCCCAGAGCATCAGCCCGGAGCAGTCGAACTGGTCCGGGCCGACGGCACCCCACACGTAGGGCATGCCGCGGCGGGTGAGGGCGGCGGCGACGGCGATGCCGGCGGCGGTGTCCGGGGCGGCGGACACCGACATGGCGCTGAGGTTGTTCTCGGTGATGCCGGCGGCGGCGCGGGCGGCGGCTTCCTGGTCGACCTTGACCTGGGCCTCGGGCGAGAGGTTCGAGTTCTCGAAGGCCTCGATCGCCTCGCCGCGCTCGGCGACGGTGAGCGCGGAGTACACCTGCTCGTAGCGCACGATCTCGGTCTGCATGGTGGCCTGCTGGGCGGCCGCGTCGGCGGCGGCCTGCTGCGCGGCGACGACCGCGGCGGCGGCCTGCGCGGCGGCGGCGTCGGCGGTCGCCCGGGTGGCGTCGGCGGCGGCCTTGGCGGCGTC
>JBQGEH010000647.1:0-2678 GCA_052039515.1 Nakamurella sp.
CACGGTGGCGCCGGCGTCGAACGGCGTCGTCGACCTGATCTCCGACGGGACCTCGGCCTACTGGGCCGACCCGGCCGCGCACGCCGTCCGGCGGGTCGCGCCGGGTGGCACGGTGACCACCGTGGCCGACAAGCTCCAGGGCCCGTCCGCCATCGCGGTCGACGCGGCGAAGAACGTCTACATCGTCGACGGCCGCGCGGTGCTGAAGGTGACCTCGGCGGGGGTGCGGAGCACGCTGTGGACCGGAGCCCAAGACATCCTGGACCTGGCGGTCAGTCCGCAGGGCACGGTCTCGGTGACCACAGGCGATGCCTTCGACGGGACCGGCATCACCGTCACCACCATCGCCGCCGGCAAGGCGACGTCCAAGAAGCTGGAGTGCGGGATGTACGGCTACTGCACCGGGACCGTCCGCGGTGACGCCACCGGTGACCTGTGGATGCTGATCATCGCCAGCGGCGCCAGCGGCTACTCGGAGTGGTACCGCATCCCGGCGGCCGGCACCGAGCCCACGGACAACTCTGACCGAACCGCGTACTTCGGCGTGGGAGTCGACGCCGCCGGGGTGTTCCGCGCCGCCGCATCGAGCACCTTCTGCCCGTCCATCAGTGAGAACACCGGCCAGTGCACGCCGGACCGGGCCGTCTCGGCGCTGCTCGCCTACCCGACGCCGGGTGCGCCCGTCACCGTGGTCCCGGCGTCCGGAGCGACGCTGCTGTCCGCCGGGTCGCAGCTGGCCGGCGACAAGGCCGGTTCGCTCTACCTGAGCGCGGCCGAGGGCCTGGTCCGCTTCGCTCCGACCGGCGGCGCGGCCACGGTCGTCACGACCGGCACCTACAGCCAGGTGGCCGTCGTCGGCTGAGTCCACCACGGCGGTTCCCGCGGCGGTCGCTCCGGATTCCGGGGCGGCCGCCGCTGTGTCGCCCGAGCCGGGCCGCTCGCGCGAGGCCGGTCGTGGTCGCTGGACGCAGTCACAGGCGGTGAGCGCAGCATCCGTCGTCGGATCGTCGCCCCGTGGGTGCCGTGGCCACTCGGTGTGTGCCATCCGGGGCATTGCGCGTACGTGGTGCACGTCACAATTCCGCCCGGCCGGGGAGTTCGGAGCACCGATGGGGTGCGACCGGGACGACAGGCGTTTCTGCGTGATCACCCATCATCGCAGCTCAGAGCGGGTACGGACCCGGTCGGGGGCGCTGCGGGAGGACCGACGCATCCTCACCGGTCGTCACGGGGCATCCACCGTGATCACCGAGCGACGGGCGGCGGGAGTGGTGCGGTCGTCACCGTGAGTGAGATCGAAGCGGCGCACGGGTTTCGTCGAACGCTGTTGCAGAGAGCGACGAGTCGTTACAGTCCGTATCAGGCCGCAACGGAGAGTAAGCAAGCCTCCGGAGCCCGGCCGACAGACATCGACTTCATGACCGTTCTCGAAAGGCTACTCCCATGGCTCTCTTCTCCGCCCGCCGTCTCCGCACCGCCGCCCTCGCCGGTGTCCTCGGTTCCCTGATCCTCGGCGTCGCGCCGGCCCAGGCCGCCGCCGCGCCGGTCCTCACCTCGACCAAGGGTGTGACCACCACGGTCAAGGGCTTCGAGGTGACCGCCTCCACCACCGTCAAGTCCTCCTACGCCACCCGGGTCGAGTACTTCGGCGTGTGCGTGCGCAACGCGGCCAACCAGAACTTCGACTTCATCAAGGCCAAGGACACCTGGGTGACCACCACCGGGACCACCCAGACCGCCAGCCGCACGCTGCCGGCCGGCATCTACAAGGTGTGGACCTGCTCCTACGACGAAGGGGTGTGGCGATCGTTGGACGCGTCGCGGCCGCTGGCCGTCGTCGCCCCGGACCCGACGACCACCACGACGCTGGACACCGCGATGCCCAAGGGAGACCTCCCCGGCTGGAAGCAGGTGTTCTCCGACGACTTCACCAACGACGCCGCCCCCGGCCAGTTCGACGCCACCTACGCCGGCAAGTTCGCCACCTACAACGGCTTCGCCGACTCCTTCAACGGCGGCACCTACAACGACGACATCATGTCGGTGAAGAACGGTGTGCTGGACCTGTTCCTGCACACCAAGGACGGTCGCCCGCAGGTCGCCGCCCCGGGTCCGATCACCACCCCCGGCAAGCCCTGGGCCGGCCAGACCTACGGCAAGTTCTCGGTGCGCTTCAAGTCCGACGCGCTGTCGGGCTACAAGACCGCCTGGCTGCTGTGGCCGGACAGCAACAACTGGAACGAGGGCGAGATCGACTTCCCCGAGGGCAACCTGAACAACACGATCTACGGCTTCAACCACTGCGTCGGCAAGCCGGCCGCCAACTGCTCCTACGCCGACACCAAGACCACCTTCACCGACTGGCACACCGCGACCATCGAGTGGACCCCGAAGCGCGTCACCTTCGTGCTCGACGGCCAGGTCATCGCCAACGACACCGCCAACATCCCGCACACCCCGATGCACTGGGTGCTGCAGACGGAGACCAACAGCACCACCCCGAAGACGCAGGACGGTCACCTGCAGATCGACTGGGTCACCGTGTACACCTACGTCGCCCCGTGATCCGGGCGCCGCGGAACCGCTGCACCACCCCCTGAACCGACGAGAGCGCCCCGGCCGGGAACGGCCGGGGCGCTCTGTCGCGTGGGGGGTCGGTCAGGCCAGCGTGGTCAATC
>JBQGEH010000648.1:0-4332 GCA_052039515.1 Nakamurella sp.
CCAGGTCGGCGAGCTGTGCGTCCGAGCCCGGACGCGGCAGGGCGGACCGCCGGACGTGGTAGGTCAGGTCGAAATCCTCGTCGTCGATCCACACCGGGCGGGCGAACCGGCCCGGGACGAACCGCACCTTCTGCCGGTACCGCGGCACCAGCGACAGCCGCGCCTCGACCAGCTCCATGATCGCGGTGTAGTCGAACGGCCCGTCGGGCTGCAGGATGGCGACCCCGCCGACGTGCATCGGGGTGGTCGCGTCCTCGGTGTAGAGGAAGCCGGCGTCGGCGGGAGAGAGCCGGTCAGTCATGCCGTCGATCGTGGCACGGATGGTCCCGGCCGGGGCAGCCGCCCGCGCCGTCAGACGGGGACGCGTTCCAGCGTAGCGGCGAGCGCGGACAGCCGCTGACGCAGCTCCGACCGGGGCGCCGCAGCCGACAGGGCGACGCCCCGGGACCACGCCGCGTCGGTGGCGCCGCGGTCCTCGGGCAGCACGGTGGCGTCCTCGATGCCGGTGAAGCGGCGCAGTGCCGCCAGGGCGTCGCCGGCGGACCCGGCGGTGGACCGGACCCGGTTGAGCACCACCTGTGGGGTGGCGGCGGGCACCACGTCACCGAGGTCGGCCAGCGCCCGGACGAGCCGCTCCATCCCCGGCGGGTCGGCCGAACCGACCACGACGACCCGGTCGGCGGCGTCCAGCAGGGTCAGGGTGGCGCCGTTGCGGCGGGGCGCGAGGGTGTCGAAGCTGAGCTCCTCGTCGGCCTCGAGAGCGAACCCGCAGTCCACGACGGTGACCGTCGCGAGCCGGCGGGCCGCCGCGAGCAGCGGTGGCAACGAGGCCGGCCGGACCTCGGGCCAGCGGTCGGCCCGCGCGATCCCCGGTAGCAGCCGCAGCTGCGACCCGACCGACCAGCAGAAGCGGTCGAGGTCGGCCGGGGTGAGCCGTCCGTTGGCCGCGGCGCGGCAGGCCCCCGCCAGCCCGGGCGATTCCTCCAGCACGCCGAAGGCGCTGGCCAGCACACCGCCGTAGACGTCGGCGTCGACGAGCAGGGTGTCGGTGCCGCGCCCGCTCAGCGCGTCGGCGAGGCCGGCGGCGACGGTGGACCGGCCCGGGGCGCCGGTCGGTCCCCAGACGGCGACCACGGTGCCGGCCTCGCGCGGCGGGTCGACATCCGCCTCTCCGGGTGGCGGTGGGATCTCCGGCGGTAGCGCCAGGATCGGGTCGGCCGGGGCCCCCGGCGCGGGATCGGCGGACCGCACCCCGTCCACGGCTTCTCGGGCCACCGCGAGCAGTGTGTCGGCACCGTCGGCGTCGCCGACCAGCGCCGCCACGCCGAGGCGTTCCAGGCGGGCCCGGGACCGGGAGTCGCCCGAGGCGAACACCCCGACGACGGCCACCCCGGAGGTGCGCAGCCGCTGCACCGCGTCGGTGTCGAAGCGCCGCAGGCTGCCGTCGACCACGGCGAGCCGGGCCCGACCGGTGGCGGCGGTCGCGAGCACCTCCCCCATGTCGGCGCAGCGCCGGACCACCGTCATCGGCGCCCCCGGACGCTCCAGGTTCGTCACCAGCTCGCTCTCCCACGGCTGGCCGGAACCGGCGGTGACGATGCCGGGGACCGCGCTCATGCGCCGGCCACCAGGACGACGACGGCCTCGCCCTGCGGCAACGTCCGCACCAGCTCGTCGGCGGTGCGGGCGTCGACGAGGACCGCGACCTGGAACTGGGTGGCCGAGGCGCCGGAGAGCCCACCGGAGGACGGCGCGGTCACCGACTGCACGGTGAGACCGCCCTGCAGCAGATCGGTGTCGACCGTGGTGGTGCCGCCCTCGCTCGACTCACGGCTCAGGTAGAGGTCGATGACCGATCCGTGGTCCACGCCCGGCGGGAACTTGTCCGCGGGTACCGGGACGACCACCACCCGACCGGACGGCGGCTGGCCGAGCGCCGCCGCCGGCACCAGTTCGCCGGGCTGCAGTGCGGTGGTGACGGTCCGGCCGACGGGGTCGGAGCCCGCGCTGACGTAGCGGTTGCCGGCGTCGCCGAGGTTGACCTCCAGCGGCTCGAGATCACCGGCGGACAGCACGGTGCCGACGGCCAGCGGCCGGGCCGCGGACCAGATGGGCGCGGTCTGCGAGCTGGCGGCGACCACCTTGGCGCCGATCACGACCGCCGCGACGACCAGCAGCATCCCGCCGACCACGCGGGGATCCAGCCACCGCGGCGTGCTCAGCCGGCGGGGCGTCCGGCCCGGTGCCGGTGTGGCCATGTCAACTCCAGGTCGGACGGGGGCCGCGTCGGGGCGGCCGGGGCGTTCGGGGGCGGGGTGTGGATGGCCGGGACTCCGACGGTGCCGTCGGTGCCAGAATCACATCCAAGACGTTCACGCGTGACCGTCGTCGGCGTTGTCCACAGGCGGATGTCGGTGGCCGGCCGGTCGACCGGGACACCAGAGGAAGGACCCCGGGTGACGACCGACCGTTTCCTGACGCTCGCCGACGTGGCCGAGATCCTGAACATCTCGACGTCGCAGTCCTACGCGCTGGTCCGCAGCGGTGACCTGCAGGGCATCCAGATCGGTGGCCGCAACCAGTGGCGGGTCGAGCGGACCAAGCTCGAGGAGTACATCGAGCAGGCCTACAAGCGCACGGCGGCGCAGCTGTCGGAGCTGCCGGCCGAGCTGTCGGAGACCACCGACCGCTGACGTCCCCGGGTGCGGCGGCGCCCGGACGACAGGTGCGAGTGCTCATCCCAGCGGCGCCGATCGGATCACGGCCACCGCCGGGAGCGGCACCAGGACGACGCCCTGCACGGCGGTGACCCGCCGGGTCTCCCAGGCGGCGTGGGTGGCCACCTCGAAGAAGTCGGCCCCGACCCGCTCGACCGGGACGGAGATCTCGGTGCCGTGCCGGGTGTGGACGGTGACGGCGGCGCGGTCCCGGGCGACGGAACGGACGGCCTTCCGCAGATCGAAGCGGTGGTCGACGGTACCCAGCGGAGCTCCGGTACGGCGGGACAGCCCCTCCACGGCGGCGACGGCCGCCCACGCCACGAGCAGGTCCACCGACGAGGACTCGGCCAGCAGCAGGAAGTCGGGACCGACCCGGGTGAGCCGACCGGTGACCTGACGGTCCGAGGCCAGCCGCAGCCGAAGGGTCGTGTCGACGGCGCCCGTCAGCCGCTCGGTGGAGGTGACGGCACCGAAGGTCACCCGGGCCCGGTCCGCCCGCTCGGCGTCCTCGGCGGCGTCGAGGAGCTCCTCGAAACGGCCGTCGAGGCTCGCGAACAGGTCGTCCCAGCGCATGACCCCACGACACCACAGCGGACCCGTCCCCGGCGCCGGCTTGCCCGAAAGATCAGGGCCGAACGGATGACGACCGCTCGTTCGAGGGATTGGACTGGTCGCGCCGACACGCTTTCGCGGGCGCATCGACCCGAACGATGCCAATCGTTGCGTTTGATGACATTTGCCTTGACTGGTGTCGATTGGCCTCGTTAGCTTCGACGCATGGTTCGACGTCACCACACCCGGTCGCTGCGTGCCGGCACCCACCGGCACGGCGAGGTGCTGGGCGCCTGGCTGATCGTCCTGGCGCTCGGAGCGGTGCTCGCTGCGCTGGTCAGCGCACTGCCCTCGCCACGCGAGGTGCTGGCCACTCCGGCCGTGGCGGGACTGTCGCACCAGCTGGACCGGGCGGCGTTGATCGCGATGTCGCTCCTGGTCTGGCTGGTGATCGCGTGGCTGGCCGGCGTCGTCGGTCTGGCGGCCGTCCTGCGGCTGATCTTCGGGCGACGCCTGGGCGGCAGCGTCATCACCCGGTTGGCCCAGATGCGGCTACCGCGGGCACTGCGCGGGATCGTGGTGACCGCT
Organism: Nakamurella sp.; assembly: GCA_052039515.1. Lineage (GTDB taxonomy): Bacteria > Actinomycetota > Actinomycetes > Mycobacteriales > Nakamurellaceae > Nakamurella. Next base: position 3,861 of record JBQGEH010000648.1, read on the forward strand.
GTCGGGGTCGGCTCGCTGTGTGCGGTGGCGGGGTGTGCTCCCGGCGCCGCCGCCGCACCCGCGTCGGCGGCCGGCGCGACGATGACGCTCGACCTGGACTGGCCGGTCGACCCGCCACCGGTGACGACGACGGCGGCGACACCTCCCCCGCCGGTCGCCGTGCCCACCTCGACGTCCAGCGGGGCGACCGACGGGGCCGCATCGGCGGCCGACGGGTCCGGGGCAGCGACCGGCGACGCCCAGGCGGGACCGACGGCCGACGACGCCGGGTCGGAACCGACGGCCGGTGACGGGGCCGGGTCTGCAGCGGCGACCACCGGCGACCGGCCTGGCGCTGCCACCGCACGTCCTGCTCGCCGGCAACGACGTCGCCACCGCCCGGGAGGAGGTCTTCGGGCCCGTCATCACGATCATCCGCGCCGACGGCGCGGAGGACGCGCTGCGGATCGCCGACGACACCGAGTACGGGCTC
>JBQGEH010000649.1:0-2301 GCA_052039515.1 Nakamurella sp.
GGCCGTGGCGTCCGCCGCGGTGAGCGTGCGATCGGCCGCACGCACCTGCAGCGCGAAGGCCAGCGACTTCGTGCCGGCCGGCACCCGGTCGCCGGTGTACACGTCGAACAACCGCACCGATTCGAGCAGCTCACCGCCACCGCCGCGCAGGGCGTCCTGGACGTCCGTCGCGGCCGTCCCGACCGGGACCACGACGGCCAGGTCGAGATTCACCGCGGGGTACGGCGAGATACGCGGCGCGACCGCCGGCACCGGATCAGGGAGGCCGTCGAGGTTCACCTCCAGGGCCACCGTGCGCGGCGGCAGACCCAACCGCTCCACCACCGACGGGGCCAGCTCCCCCGCGAAGCCGATCGGCCAGTCGCCGACCCGGATGCTCGCGCAGCGACCCGGATGCCACGGCGTCTGCTCGGCCGGCACCACCCGCAGGCTCACCCCGGCGACCCGGCCGACCCGTCGGGCCAGCTCGATGACGTCGGCCCACCCGGCCGGACGACCCGCGCCCCACCAGCCCGGCCGCTCCTGCGACCCCGGACCGGCCAGCAGCGCGGCCAGGTGCAGCGGCTGCTGCGGCAGCGCGGCATCCAGCACGGCCAGCTCGGCGTCGCTCGGGCGCGCGTCGACCGCGGGCTTGCCCGGGGTCGGCGGGTTGGCCTTCGGCAGGAACACCGAGCCGATCTCGTACAGCGCGAGATCCCGGGTGCCCCGGGAGAGGTTCCGCTGGGCGGTCTCGACGAGTCCGGGTAGCAGGCTGGTCCGCAGCTGCGGCTTCTCCGCGTCCAGCGGGTTGGCCAGGGTGACCGCGCGCCGCCGCACGTCGTCGCCGCTGAGCCCGAGGGCATCGAGCTCGACGACGCCGACGAACGGGAACGACAGCACCTCGATCAGCCCGGCCGAGGCCAGGTCGGCGGCGATGGCCCGGGTGCGGCGCTGGGTCGGCGTGAGACCGGTCCCGGCGGGCGCCACCGGCAGCACCGAGGTGATGGTGTCGTACCCCTCGAGACGCGCCACCTCCTCGACCAGATCGGCCGGGCGGGTCAGGTCCGGACGCCAGGACGGCGGGATGACCAGGATGGTGCCGTCCTGATCGGAGCCGGACACGGTGGCCCCGACCTGCTCCAGCCGGCGCACGATCGTCGCCCGGTCGTACGGCCGACCGGCCAGCCGCTGCGGCTCGGACAACGGCAGCGCGATGGTCACCGGCTCGACGGCCTCACCGAGAACGTCGGACCGGCCGACGATCTCGCCGCCGCCGTAGGTCACGAGCAGGTCGGCGGCCAGCTCGGTGGCCACCGCGGTGATTGCCGGGTCGACCGCCCGCTCGAAGCGCCGGGACGCCTCGCTGGGCAGCCGGTGCCGGCGCAGCGACCGGGCGATCGTCGGCGGGTCCCATGTCGCCGCCTCCAGCACGACGTTCTCGGTGCCGGAACCGATCTCGGTCGACTCGCCGCCCATGATGCCGGCCAGCGAGATCGGCCCGGACTCGTCGGCGACGACCAGGTCGCCGTCCGGCCCGGCGGCCAGTTTCCGGGTCGCCCCGTCCAGCGTGGTCAGCGTCTCCCCCGCGACCGCACGACGGACCTCGATGGCCCCGGACAGCGCGTCGGCGTCGAAGGCGTGCAGCGGCTGACCGAGATGGACCATGACGTAGTTGGTGACGTCGACCGCCAGCGAGATGGACCGGATCCCGGCCGCGGCCAGCCGACTCCGCAACCAGAACGGGGACGGCGCCTGCGGATCCACGCCGGCGACCCGGACGGTGGTGAACCGTCGGCAGCCGACCGGATCGGCCAGCGTCACCGGCCAGCCCGGCTGGTCCCGCTCGGGCAGCACGACAGCCGCGGGGTCGGTGAACGGGACGTCCCAGGCGGCGGCCAGGTCGCGGGCCAGGCCCCGCACCGACAGCGCGTAGCCACGGTCGGGGGTGATGGCCAGTTCGATGACGGTGTCATCGGCGCCGATGAGCGACCGGGCGTCGGTGCCGATCTGATCGGCCGGGGTGTCCCGGTCGAGCACCAGGATGCCGTCGTGCTCGGTGCCGATGCCCAGCTCACGGACCGAACAGATCATCCCGTCGGAGATGCGTCCGTACGTCTTCCGCGAGGCGATGGCGAAGTCACCGGGCAACACGGCACCCGGCAGCGCGACCACGACGGTGTCGCCCTCGACGAAATTGCGCGCACCGCAGATGATCCCGCGCGGCTCGTCGGATCCGTCCGGCCCGTTGCCGGGCCCGACGTCGACCGTGCAGAAGCGGATCGGCTTCTTCAGACCGGTGAGCTCCTCGATGGTCAGCACCCG
>JBQGEH010000650.1:0-3064 GCA_052039515.1 Nakamurella sp.
GGCGGCCGCCATCGACCGGCTGCTGAAGGATCCGGCGCTGCTGGCCCGGCTCGGCGCACAGAGCCGGACGGCCGCGGCCGCCTACGACTGGGCCACGCTGGGGAGGTCGGTCCGCGACGTCTACGACGCCGCGCTCGCCGCGGCCGCGTGCTCGGACGCCAACCGGTCCGCGAGCCGGTGAACCGTCCACTCCGCCGCGGTCGTCGTCCCGGCCTCGGTCAACGACCGGCGCAACGCCGGGTCGGTGGCCAGCCGGCGCACCGCGGCGGCCAGCACCCCGGGGTCGGCCGGCGGCACCAGCAGGGCGTTGCCGCCGTCGCGCAGGTAGGTGACCGAGCCGCCGGTGCCGGTGGCCACGACCGGCACGCCGCGGGCCATCGCCTCCAACGGCACCAGCCCGAAGGGCTCCGCCCAGCGGGACGGGAACAGCACGGCGTCCGCGGCGTCGTAGGCCTCCCGGACGACATCCCGGTCACCCGTAGCGGTCTCGAGGCGATCGGCGACGCCCAGCCGGTCGGCCGACGCGGTGAGCGCCCGCCACTGCTCCGCGGTGCCGCTGCCCACCAGACGCAGCGTCGCGTCGTCGAGTCGGGCCAGCGCGGCCACCGCGTCCTGGGCACCCTTGGCCGGCGACAGCCGGCCGACGTAGAGCAGCCGTCCGCGCCACGACCGCTCCCGCGGTGCGACCACCGGGAACACGTCAGTGTCGATGCCGCTGGGCACGACCGCGGTGACCGCGGGCGCCCAGGCCGGTGGGCGGGCCACCGACCGCAGGTACTCGCTGACGTAGACGATCCGCGACCCGGGGACGGCCGGCGGCACGTCGACGGGGGCGTCGTCCAGCCAGCCGTCGCACACCACCAGCACCAGCGGGACGCCGGCCGCCGCGACCGGCGCCAGCACACCGGACACCGGCACCCGGGCCAGGTTCCAGGCGCTGACCACGTCCGGCCGCAGCTCGGCGAGCAGGCCGGCGACCACGGCCGCCGCAGCCCGGGGGTCACCGGGAACCGCACGCACCACGTCGATGTCGTCGGCGTCCGCCTCGGACCCGGTGGTCAGCACGGTGACCCGGTGCCCGGCGGCCCGCCAGCGCCGGACCACGTCGGCGCAGGACCGCTCGTACCCGCCGGTCGCGTCCGGCGGATACCGGTCGGAGATCACCAGGATGCGCACGGACGACCATCCTGCCCGACCGGACCGCGCCGGTGACCGGGGACGCCGCGGTCGTGCCGCCGTCGGCCCCGCTGGCCGATCCGGCGGTGCGCAGCGTCCTCATCGTCCGGCTGCGCACCGGTCTCGGCGACCTGCTGGCCTCGGTCCCGGCGTTGCGGGCGCTGCGGGCGGCGCGGCCGGACCTGCACGTCGCGCTGCTGACCTACCCGGAGATGGCCGGGGTGGTGGCCCGGCAGTCCCGGTACGTCGACGAGTTCCTGCCGTTCCCCGGCGATCCCGGGATCCCGGAACGGCCGGCCCCGGACCCCGAGGTCACCGCCGCGTTCGTGACCGCCGTCCGGGCACGGGGTTTCGACGTCGCCGTGCAGCAGTACGGCGCGCTGCCGGCGGCGAACCGGGTGACCGCGGCGCTCGGCGCCCGGGTGACCGCGGGCTTCGTCACCCCGGGCGCCTGGCCGGCCGACCTCGCGACGCACCTGCCGTACCCCCGCTTCGCCCACGAGATCGACCGTCACCTCCGGCTTCTCGCCCATCTCGGGGTGCCGCCCGGGCCGCGGGACCTCGAGTTCCCGCTGGACGCGGCCGACCGGGCCGAGGCCGACCGGGTGCTGACCGCGGGCGGTCTCGCCGACCGGCCGTTCGCGGTGGTGCACCCCGGGGCGACGGCGGCGAGCCGGCTGTGGCCCGTCGAACGGTTCGCCGCGGTCGCCGACGGTCTGGTCGCGCGGGGTCTCGGGGTCGCCGTCACCGGGGTGCCCGCGGAACGGGCTCTGGTCGACGGCGTGCTGACCCGGATGCGTGCCCCGGCGGTCGATCTCGGCGGCCGGACGACACTCGGCGGGGCGGCGGCGGTGATCGCCCGCTCGGCCGTGGTGGTCAGCGGCGACACCGGCGTGGTGCAGCTCGCGGTCGCGTCCGGGACCCCCACGGTGACCGCCTATCTCGCCGGCGACGCGCAGCGCTGGCGCGGCGCGGACGCACGTCGGCACCGGGTGGTGGCGGTGGACGTCGGCTGCAACCCGTGCGGGCTGCAACAGTGTCCGATCGACTTCCGTTGCGCCCGGCTGTTGACCGCCGACCGGATGCTCGCCGAGGTGGACGCGGTGCTCAGCGGCACCGGTGACCAGGCGACGGGACGAGCGCAGCGATGAGGTGCGGTGGGCCACGGGACGTCCCGTCGTGACCCACCGCACCCGACGGCTCCGGGGCGGGATGGCGCCGGTCGAGCCGCTGTCTGACTCTGGCTGCGCTGCACGCCGGTCGACCTGCGCTGCTGAAGCCGACCCGCCGTCGGATAGCATCGCCGAGTGTCGTTCGACGGTCAAGCAGTGTGATGAACGAACCAGCACCGGCGCATCGCGCGTACAGCCCCGCCCTGGTCGCGGCGGGGGAGGGCCTGCGCGAACTGGTCCTGGCCACCGAGCGCTACCGGCAGGCGGCGGCGGCCGCACTGGGCCTGGACGTACGGCAGACCCAGGCGGTGAGCTACCTCTACAGCCGCGGCGCGATGGGGCAGGCCGAGCTCGCGGAGCTGTTGCTGCTCAACACCTCCAGCGTCACCGCGCTGGTCGACCGGCTGGAGGCGCACCGGATCGCCCGGCGCACCCCGCACCCCACCGATCGACGCCGGTTCGTCGTCGAGCTCACCGACGAGGGCCGGGCCGTCATCGGTGACACCGCGCGCTACCTGCTGGGCACGTTCGACCACGTGGACGCCGACGAGCTGCCGCGGCTCGCGGCCACCCTGACGACGATGGCGCAGGACCTGCGGCGGCACACCCGGGACCTCACCGACCGCACCGGCTGATCACCTCGTCACGGCCGGCCGGTCGCCCGGTCCAACGCCCGCAGCGCGGCGCGCCCGGCCAGTTCCCGGGCGTCGGTGCCC
>JBQGEH010000651.1:0-2559 GCA_052039515.1 Nakamurella sp.
CAGCCGGTACTACGTGCTCGCCTCCGGCCGGGTCAGCGCCACCGGTGACGGTGGCCGCGACTCCGCCGGCTCCGTCCGCGAGGCCATGGCCATCTGAACGCGTTCCCCGTTCTCCAACTTTCGGCGTGATTATCCCCGGAATCCGGTGATGTTCACGCCGAATGCAGGACGGAGCGGACCTCCGCCACGATGCTCGGCAGGGAGTCGCGGACCTGGCGGGCGGTGTAGCGCAGCACGGTCCAACCATGTCGGATCAACAGGTTCTGGCGGGTGCGGTCGTTCTCGAACACCTCATGGCGCGAGTGGGCGGCGTAGCCGTCGATCTCGACAGCCATCTTCGCCGTCTCGACCGCGAAGTCGAGCCACACCCGGCGGCCCCCGACGACGACCGTCACGCCCGCCCGGATCTGCGTGAGCCCCGCTGCCCTGAACGCCTTTCCGAGCGCACGCTCCGGGTGGGACACCGTTCCGTCGGACGCCAGAGCCAGCGACTTCCGTGCGGCCTGGGCCCCGTACGCGTGCCACATCCGGCTCATCGAGCGGTCGAGATCGGGAACCGTCACGTGCTTCTGCAGCGCGGTGTCGAAGGTCTGTTGACCGTCGGTCAGCCGCGCGTTCTCCAGTGCCGTCAGCGGGCGGGTCGTCACCCGGATTTGACGTACCACCGTGATGTCGGTGGGATCGAGATCCCGGCGCCGCAGCCGGATGTGCTCGCGCGACCGTCCGTTGTGCGCCCGCGGCACCGTGACGGTGACCGGCCCGGTCGGCTCCGGGCCCAGCGCATGCCACCAGCCGGCCCAGGCGCCCCAGAGGGTGCCGGCGTCACCCAGCCACAGCGCGGCGGCCGTCACCGTCGAGGCGCCGGTCAGCGGCGCGGCCGCGTGCCGGAACACCCCGGGAGCCAGCGTCAGCCACTGGCCGGACGCCAGCCGGCGGCTGATGCCGGACGAGCTGACTCCCGCCGCCACCGCCTGCACCCGGCTGATGACGCCGCCCTGGGTGTGGAGGATCTCCGGGTCGCGCACCGCCCGATGCTGGCAGGACCGGCGCCACCGCTCAGGGCCTTGTCCACAACCCCCACTTTCGGCGTGACCAGCTCCGGAATCCGGGGTTATTCACGCCGAAAGTGACACAACGGGGGATCTAGGCGGTCTTGGCTTTGCGGGTGCGGGGGGCGGGCTTGGCGGCAGCGTCGGAGTCGGCCTTCGTGGCGGCCGGCTTCTTGGCGGGGGCGCGGCGCTTGGGGGCGGGCTTCTCGGCGGGTTTCTCGGCGGGCTCGTCGTCCTTCTTCGACGCCGCAGCGGGCTTGTCCGCCTTGTCCGCGCCGCCGCTCTTCTGCCGCTCCACCGAGCGCTGCAGCGCGGCGAGCAGGTCGAGCACCTCGGCGTCCTCGCCGTCGGAGGTCTCCTCGGCGGGGAAGGCGTCGCCGCCCTCGAGCTTGGCGTCGATCATCTGCTCGAGCTCGACGCGGTACTCGTCGACGAAGTCCTCGGGCTTGAAGTCGGCGGCGAAGCTGTCGACCAGTGACACCGCCATCTTCAGTTCCTTGTCGCTGATCTCGACGTCGTCGGAGATGCCGGTGAACTCCGCCGCCCGCACCTCGTCCGGCCACAGCAGCGTCTGCACGACGAGCACGTCGTCGCGCACCCGCAGCACCGCGAGCCGCTGCTTCTGCCGCAGCGCGAACTTCGCGATGGCGATCCGGTCGGTCTGCTCCAACGTCTTGCGCAGCAGCACGTACGCCTTGGGCGACTTGGTCGCCGGCTCCAGGTAGTACGGCTTGTCGTACATCAGCGGATCGATCTGGTCGGTCGGGACGAACTCGATGATCTCGATCTCGTGGCTGCGGTCGGTGGGCAGCGACGCGAGGTCCTCGTCGGTGATCATCACGACCTGGCCGTCGTCGGCCTCGAACGCCTTCTCGATGTCCTCGAAGGGCACGACCTCACCGCATTTCTCGCACACGCGGCTGTACCGGATGCGGCCCATGTCGCGGCCGTGCACCTGCCGGAACCGGATGTCGTGGTCCTCGGTGGCGCTGTAGACCTTGATGGGGACGTTCACCAGACCGAAGGTGAGGGAACCTTTCCAGATGGATCGCATGTGTCTCATGATGAACCGGGGACGTCTGTGACACCAGAGCGGGGGACGAGGCAAGGGGACACCGGTGGCGAAGGACTCGACGCAGGTCGAGATCGACGGCCGCCGCCTGGCGCTGAGCAATCTGGACAAGGTCCTGTATCCGGGGTCGGGCACGACCAAGGGCGAGGTGATCGCCTACTACGCCGCGATCGCCCCGACCCTGCTGCCGCATCTGGGGACCCGGCCGATCACCCGTAAGCGCTGGCCGGACGGCACCGCCGCGCACTCGTTCTTCCAGAAGGACCTCGAGGTGTCGGCGCCGGCCTGGGTGCCCGCCCAGGCGTTGCGCCACGAGGACCGCACGGTGCGCTACCCGATGGCCGACTCGGAGGCGGTGCTCGTCTGGTTCGCCCAGGTCGCCGCGCTGGAACTGCATGTGCCGCAATGGTTCTTCGGTCCGGACGGTGTGCCGGCGCA
>JBQGEH010000652.1:0-7382 GCA_052039515.1 Nakamurella sp.
CCGCCGCGGCGGGGGCTCGGCGCTGCCCTACAAGCGCCGGCTGTTCGAGGCGATCGTCACCACCGCGGGGCGCACCGCGGCACCCGCCGGCATCCCGGTCACGGTCAAGATGCGGGTGGGTATCGACCCGGACCACATCACCTATCTTGACGCGGGCCGCATCGCCCAGGACGCCGGCGTCGCCGCGGTCGCGCTGCACGGCCGCACCGCGGTGCAGCACTACTCCGGCACCGCCGACTGGTCGACGATCGCCCGGCTCAAGGAGGTCGTCACCGAGGTCCCGGTGCTGGGCAACGGCGACATCTTCAGCGCCGCCGACGCGCTGGCGATGATGGACCGCACCGGCTGCGACGGCGTGGTCGTCGGCCGCGGCTGCCAGGGCCGGCCGTGGCTGTTCGCCGAACTCGGCGCCGCCTTCGACGGCCGCCCCGCCCCCACCCCGCCGGACCTCGGGGCGGTCGCCCGGATCGTGCGCCGCCACGGCGAGCTGCTCACCGGGGAACTCGGCCCCGACCGCGGCCCCCGCGACCTCCGCAAACACATGGCCTGGTACTTCAAGGGCTTCCCGGTCGGCTCGGAGCTGCGTTCGGCGCTGGCCACCGTCGCCTCGATGGAGCAGCTGGACGAGCTGCTCGCCGCCCTCGACCACAATCAGCCGTTCCCGGCTGCGGCCGAGGGACCGCGGGGGCGGCAGGGCACCCCGCAGAAGCGGGTGCACCTGCCCGACGGGTGGCTGGACGATCCCGAGGAGCTGGTCGTGCCGGTGGACGCGGAGCTCGACAGCAGCGGTGGCTGACCCCCGCCGACGGGCGCCGGCGGTCCTCGCCGCCCTGCTGCTCACCGCCTGCGGGACCGCCCCCGCCCCCGCACCGGAGACCGGAGACATCGCCGACGACACCCGGGCCGTCCAGGCCGCCGTCGACGCGGTGAACGCGACCGCGGCCGGACCGGTCGCCGCGCAGCAGGCGGTCCTGACCCGGCTGGTCGACCCGGCGCGGGCCGCGGAGCAGGCGGCGTGCGCGCCGGCCACCATCACCATCCGGATCGACCCGGTCCTGACCCGGCTGACGCCGCGCGACGGCGGCACCGACGGGGTGCGCCGGTACCGGCTCCCGGCGCTGCTCGAGGTCTACACCGGCGCGCTGCGCACCGGCACCGATCTCACCGGCCTGGACCTGACGGTGGCCGACGGCGTGGCCCACACCCCGCCGCTGTGCCTGCGCTGACCGGCCGTGTCACCACCTGATCGCGCGCGACGGGCGGCGTCCGCCCAGGTTGCGCGGGACGTATGTGGTGATGCCGACAAGCCGCCGCGCCACGATCCGGGGAATAATGGCGGAGATCACGTCGCCGGGCGGCGGGCCGGACCGCGCCCGGGAACGCCGGCGGCGACGGACCACGAGGAGCTCCAGGTGACGGGTCGGCACGCCGGCAACGACAGCGCCGACGGCGCCCGCCGACCGGCCCCTCTGGCCGGCGGGGCGACCACCGCACCGCGGCACCGCCACCCCTGGTTCAACTACTCCTGGCACATCGTCATCGCGGTGTTCTCGGTCTTCGTCCTGCTGGTCACCGGCATCTACTGGAACATCGTGCGGGTCGGCAACGCCGGTCTGAACGCCGGTGAGGTCGATGCCGGCATCGGCGGCGGCAATTCCTACATCACCGTGCAGCCGAGCACGTCCACCGGCACCACCAGCACCGGCCCGGCCCCGATGTACGACCCGGAGAACTTCCTGCTCGTGGGCTCCGACACCCGGTCCGGCGCCAACAACATCGACGGGGGTGAGGCCGACCTCGTGGGCGTGGCCAACACCGACTCGATGATGCTGCTGCACATCAGCGGCGACCGGCAGCACATCTACGCGGTCTCCCTGCCCCGTGACATGTGGGCACCGAACGTGCCGTGCGAGCGGTACAACCAGGAGACCGACACCTACAGCGGGACCGCGGACGGGGCGAACCTGTCCAAGCAGCACATGAACTCCTTCTACGGCGTCGGCGGCCCCAAGTGCCTGGTCGACGCGGTGGAGAACCTCACCCAGCTGCCGATCGACCACTACATCCAGATCGACTTCTCCGGGTTCCAGTCGATGGTCGACGCCCTCGGCGGCGTCACCGTGAACGCCTGCGGGCCGATCATCGACGAGACGCTGCAGACGATCCTGCCGACCGGCGGCGAGCAGCTGATCAACGGCGCCCAGGCGCTCAACCTGGCCCGGGCCCGCAAGGTCCAGGGTGACCCGAGTTCGGACCTGTCGCGCATCCACCGCCAGCAGCTCATCCTGTCGGCGATCCTGCGGGAGGTGAAGTCGGCCGGGACGCTGCTGGATCCGGGCAAGCTGACCGACTTCGTCAACGCGTTCACCCAGAACACCAGCACCGCGAACGTGTCGTTCCAGTCGCTGATGGACCTGGCCGAGTCGATTGGCAACCTGGACCCGGCGCTGGTGAACTTCTACACGATGCCGACCGTCCCCGACCCGGACGACCGCACCGACCGTGGCTCGATGTACATGGACGAGACCGCCGCCGCGCCGCTGCTGAACGCGCTGCGCAACGACACCCCGGTGCCGGGCACCGAGACCACGCCGGTCGACACCCCGGCGCCGACCACCACCGCAGCGGCGAGCACCACGCTGACCGTCGCGCCCGAGGCCGTCGACCTGCAGATCGTCAACGCGGCCGGGGTCGCCGGCATCGCCACCCGGGCGTCGGAGGCGCTGGACGGCATCGGCTTCGACGTCACCCCCGACGACCTCACCACCGACGAGGCCACCCAGTCCGGGGTGACCGTCCGCTACTCCCCCGGCAACGAGGCCGCCGCCCTCACCATCGCCGCGGCCGTGCCCGGCGCCACCCTGGAGACCGCGGACGGCCTGGGCAGCCGGGTGTCGCTGCGGCTGGGTACCGGCTGGGACGAGTCGGTCTCGGCGGTGGCCGTCGGCGACGCGATCGACCCCGATCTGCTCGCCCAGGTGCCCGCCGGGTCCGCCGGTAACGTCGTCGCTCCGACGACCGAGACCAGCGCCACGGCGACCACGACCACCTCCAGCGTCAACGCCGCCGACACCAGCTGTCTGTGATCCCGGGCCCGCCGCCGCGTCGCGGTGACGGTCGGGACGACGGGGTAGGAACAGGACAGGACGGGCTTCATCTGCGTCACGCCTGGCCTTCACGCTCCGTTCACCTCACGAGCGGGTGATTCCCCGACAGCGGTCCTAAGGTGGGCACATGCGCCAGGCTTATCAGATCCGTCTCGCCGACCTGGGCGAGCACGGTGCCCGTATGTGTCAGGTCACCAGCGACGCCATGCGCGACGCGACGCGGGCCCTGCTCGACGCCGACCTCTCCCTCGCCGAGCAGGTCATCGCCCGCGACGTCGTGATCGACGAGATGCGCGCGTCCTCCGAGGAAGTCGCGCTGGAGCTGCTGGCGCTGCAGGCCCCGGTCGCGTCCGACCTGCGCATCGTCGTCTCGGCGCTGTGGATCGTCGCCGACCTGCAGCGGATGGGTGCGCTGGCCATCCACGTCGCCAAGGCCGCCCGCCGCCGCCACCCGAACGCGGTGGTCCCGGTGGACATGCGGCCCGTGTTCGACCGGATGGGCCGGGTCGGTGTGCACCTGGCCGACCAGGCCGGCAAGGTGCTGCTCACCCGCGACCTGAAGCTCGCCCGGTCGCTGGAGACCGACGACGACCTGATGGACGATCTGCACCGCGAGATGTTCAGCCGCCTCAACGATCCCGCCTGGAACCACGGCGCGGGCACCGCGGTGGACATCGCCCTGCTGGGCCGCTTCTACGAGCGCTTCGCCGACCACGCCGTCTCCATCTCGCGGCGGGTCATCTTCCTCGTCACCGGCGAGAACGTCGGCGGCGACACCACTCCCGCGTCGCTGGAGTTCGCCGACAGCTGACCGGGCGGCCACCCGCCGCGGTCGGTACCGTCAGCGAGCGTCCACACCGCGGGCGCCGAGGAGGACGGGTGCCGCACGCACGCACGACCGGACGCCACCGATGAGGTGGCTGTACCCGGTTCACGGGAACCCGGGCCGCGAGAATCCGGCTGACGAGGTTGATCTCGACGCCGCCTACTGGATCGACGACCCCGGCCGGCAGTCGGTCAGCGCCATGATGGTGGCCACCGCGGACGGAGCCGCGCAGCTCGACGGTCGCTCCGGCGGTCTCGGGAACGCCGCCGACACCGCCCTTTTCGCCCTGCTGCGGGCACACGCCGACGTCCTGCTGGTGGGCTCGGGCACCGTCCGCGCCGAGGGCTACGCGGGTGACCACCCGGCGCCGGAGCTACGGGCGGTGCGGGCCCGCCGCGGGCTGACCCCGGCCCCCCGGATCGCCGTCGTCTCGCAGCGGCTGGCGATGTCCCCGGACGACCCGCTGTTCACCGACACCGAGGTGCCACCGCTGGTCCTCACCAGCGCGGCCGCGCCCCGCGCAACCCGGGAGGCGCTGGCCGCGGTGGCCGACGTCGTCGTCACCGGTGACGACCGGGTGGACGTGGCCCGGGCCCTGGACGCGCTGGCCGACCGCGGGCTGCGCCGGGTGAGCTGCGAGGGCGGGCCCACCCTGCTGGGTCAGGTCGTCGCCGCCGGCCGGCTGGACGAGCTGCGGCTCACCGTGGCACCGCTGCTGACCGCCGGGGACGCCGCGCGGATCACCGGCGGTCCGGTGCTGCCGCCGCAGGCGATGCACCTGGTGCACGTCCTCGCCGACGGCGACCACCTGTTCCTGCGCTACCGGGTCACCGGGAGCCACGGGTGACCGCCCCCGGTCCGTTGCGGCTCGGCCGCCGCACGTTCGCCCCGTCCGAGCCGGTCGTGATGGCCATCGTCAACCGCACCCCCGACTCGTTCTACGACCGCGGCGCCACCTACGCCGAGGACGCGGCGGTCGCCGCGGCGGTCGCGGCGCTGGACGCCGGCGCCGCGATCGTCGACATCGGCGGCGTCAAGGCCGGCGTCGGCGCCGCGGTCTCCCCCGCCGAGGAGATCGACCGGGTGGTACCGGTGGTCGCCGCGGTGCGGCGGCTCCGGCCGGACGCGGTGATCAGCGTCGACACCTGGCGCGCCGAGGTCGGCCGCGAGGTCGTCGAGGTCGGAGCCCACCTGCTCAACGACGCCTGGGAGGGCCACGACCCGGAGCAGGCCGGGGTGGCGGCGGCGTCCGGGGCCGGGTTGGTATGCATGCACGCCGGGCACCTGCCGCCGCGCACCGACCCGCACAACCCCTCCTACGACGACGTGGTCGCCGACGTGATCGTCACGGTCGGCCGGCTGACCGAGGCCGCACTGGCCGCCGGGGTGCGGCCGGACGGCATCGTGGTCGACCCGGGGCACGACTTCGGCAAGACCACCGTCCAGTCGCTGGAGGTCACCCGGCGGCTCGGCGAGCTCGTCGACACCGGATGGCCGGTGCTGGTGGCCCTGTCGAACAAGGACTTCGTCGGCGAGACGCTGGACCTGCCGACCGGTGAGCGCACCGACGGCACCCTGGCCGCGGTGGCGGTGAGCGCCTGGCTCGGGGCCCGGCTGTTCCGGGTCCACGACGTCCGCCGCACCCGCCAGGTGCTGGACATGGTGGCCTCGATCCGGGGTGACCGGCCACCGGCGGCCGCCGTCCGGGGGATCTTCCCGCCGAGCTGAGGGCAGGCCCGGACGGCGCGGAGACCGTAGGGTCGACCCATCCACCACCACCGGAACGGGGCACCGTGCTGCGCACCTCACGATCGTCCGACCGACGGCGCCGCGGCGGCGGCACGCTGCTGACCGCCGCGCTCCTGGGCTCCCTGCTGACCGTCGCGCCGGCGGCCACCGCGGCCCCGGTGACCGCCGCCGCCGCGCCCACTCTCGGCTTCGACGCCACCAGTGCCCCCGACCTGTCGTTCATGCAGGCCTGGCGGGACGCGTCGCCGTACCGGACGGTCGGTGTCTACCTCCCGGTCGCCGCCGGCACCGACAACCGCAGCGACAAGGTGCAGGCCAACCTGACCTCGTCCTGGGTCCGCGACGTCCGGGCGCTGGGGTGGAACCTGACGCCGGTGTACCTCGGCCTGCAGGCGCCCGACGCCTGCTCGTCCGGGAACTACTGGCACATGTCCGGCGACCCGGGCACCGCCGCCGCGCAGGGCGCGCAGTCGGCCCGCAGCGCCGCGGTGAGCGCGGGCCGGCTCGGCATCGAGACGGGCAACCCGATCTACGCCGACATCGAGAACTACTCCGCCGGCTGTTCCGAGGCGGTGCTGGCCTTCGTCAGCGGGTGGAGCTCACAGCTCGCCGCGCTGGGCTACGTCCCCGGGGTGTACGGCAGCCGCTCGTCGCTGATGGCCGACCTGACCGCCGCGGTCGGCCGCACCGACGTGACCCTGCCCGCCGCGCTGTGGATCGGCACCGGCAACGGCAACCCGGGGGTCTACGGCCTCGGCACCCCGCCGGACGCCTACTGGGCGAACAGCCAGCGCATCAACCAGTACCGGCTCAACGTCGTCGAGTCCTACGGCGGCCGCAGTCTGAACATCGACGTGAACGCGATCGACGGCCCGGTGGTGCCGGCCCGCTCCGCCGCCGCGGTCACGACCGGGACGCTGCGCACCGTCACCCCCACCCGGATCGTGGACTCCCGCAGCGGCCTCGGCCTGTCGGGCCGGATCGGGTCGGATCAGGCGCCGTCGGTCCGCGTCGCGGGTGTCGGCGGCGTGCCCGCGTCCGGGGTGTCCGCGGTGGTCGCCACGGTGACCGTGACCGAGCCGACCGCGCCCGGCAACCTGGCGGTCTATCCGTCGGGCCTGAGCCGCCCGGCGGTGTCCAGTCTCAACTTCACCGCCGGGCAGTCGGTGCCCAACCTGGTCACCGTGCCGGTCGGCCCGGACGGTCGCATCGTCATCGCCAACAACAGCACCGGCAGCTCCCAGGTACTGGTCGACGTGGCCGGCTACTACCTGTCGGGGACGGCCACCGCGCGGGGCGCCTTCGTCCCGGTGACCCCCGCCCGTGTGGTCGACTCGCGATCGGCCACCGGTCTCGCGGGGCCGCTCGGCTCCGACCAGAAGGCGCCCGTGCAGCTCGCCGGTCGCGGCGGCCTCCCGACGTCCGGGGTGTCGGCGGTGGTGGCCAACCTGACGGCCACGCAACCGACCGCACCCGGCAACCTGTCGGTCTACCCGACCGGCGTGACCCCGCCGACCGTCTCCAACGTCAACTTCGTGGCCGGCCAGTCGGTGCCGGACCTGGTGGTCGTCCCGGTCGGCACCGACGGCCGGGTCGTGCTGAGCAACAACAGCACCGGCTCGACCCAGGTGATCCTGGACGTGGCCGGCTGGTTCCGCTGACCCCGAGGCAACCCGCCGCCGGTCCTGCTCCGTCCGGAC
>JBQGEH010000653.1:0-1500 GCA_052039515.1 Nakamurella sp.
CGCCGTCCACCCCGCAGACGCCGAACGGATGTGACGAAGCCCAGCCTGCAGGGTCGGCGTCGTCACATCCGTTCGGTTTCTGCGGACAGCCGGGCGGGACAGCCGGGCGGACACCCGGGCTGATCCGTCGGACCGGACGGCCCCGGGCGCCGCGACGCGTACCGGCCCCCCTCGGTGGCATTCCTGCGATGACCGGATCGGACAGCACCGACGCCCTCCGCGTCGGCGACCGTGAACGGGAGCAGGCCGTCGCCGCGCTGCACGACGCCGTCGGCGGCGGCTATCTGGACCTCGCCGAGTTCGAGGAGCGCTCGGGCACCGTCTACGCCGCGCGGACCCGCGGTGATCTCCGGGCCGCGCTCGCCGACCTGCCCACCGGCGCCCACCTGTTCGCACCGCCCGCCGCCGGGCCCGGGGCCGTCGTCCCGGGTGACGTCGACACGATGGTCATCGACTGGACCACGGTCAAGAAGAACGGTGCCTGGCGGATGCCGTCACAGCTGTTCATCACCGGGTCGATGGGCAACGCCGACCTGGACCTGCGGCACGCGCAGATCCCGCTCACCGGCTGCGTCATCGAGGTGCAGGCGTCGTGGAGCACGATCAAGATCCGGCTCGGCGACGCCGTGGCCGTGCGGACGCAGGACTTCGGCGGGTCGATGACCACGCTGAAGGACAAGGCCGGTCCACCGACCGTTCCGGGCGGGCCGGTCGTCGAGATCCGCGGCACCACGGGGTGGACCACGGTCGTCCTGCGCCGCTGACCGCGAGGGTCACGCCACGCAGCTCGGCACCCGGGACCACGCGGCGGGGTCGTCGGGGGTGGTGTGGGCCGGCACGAACACGGGTGTGCCCGAGGGCGTGACCCGCAGCCACAACGGGTTCCCGTAGACGGGTTCGCCGTCGGTCCAGCAGCGCACGAGCACCGGGGTGTCCGGCGCGAGCGTCGTCATCGGTGCGGACGACGTGACCGGGTGCGACCACCCGCGGGTGGTGGTCTTGACGATTCCCACGACCTCGGTCGACGAGGTCGGGGTGGCCGACGCCGCGGTGGCGGTGCCGGCGATGGCCACCGCGGTGAGTGCGGCGACGGCGGTGACGGTGAGGGCGGTACGCATGGAGGATCCCCTGTCGGTGGGCGGCCGGACCGGTCCGGTCCGGGAGCCGGGCTGGCCCCGGCGCCCGTCCAGTCTCACCGTCCGCCCCGGCCTCCCGGGGTCCCCCGACCGGCCCGCCGGCCGGTGGGACCGGTGCTCCACCGATCGTGGGAACGTCGGCAGCGCAGCGGTTCTCGCGTCCCGCTCAGCCGCGGGTCAGGGTGATGACGCTGACGTCGGGCGGCGCGCCGACCCGCACCGGCGGGCCCCAGACCCCGGCGCCGCGGCTGGTGAACACCTGGGTGTCACCGACCCGGCTGAGCCCGGCGAGCGTCTTCTGCTGGGCGAGCACCGCGTAGTGGAACGGCCACACCTGACCGCCGTGGGTGTGCCCGGACAGCTG
>JBQGEH010000654.1:0-2094 GCA_052039515.1 Nakamurella sp.
CGGCCAGGCGTACGCGCTGGCCGAGAGGCTGGTGCCGGAGGACATTCCGGTCCGCTGGGTGCCCCGGCTGATCGACGCGCTCGGCGCGGACGCCGCGACCGCGTTGCGCAGTGACCCGTGGCGGTTGCTGGTCCTGCCCGACGCGATGGTCGGTCAGGCGGACCGGCTGGCCCGGGCGGTGGAGCCCGGCGTGCGCCGTGACGACCCGCGGCGGGGCCGCGCGCTGGTCGCGTGGACGTTGAACCGCTTCGCCCGGGACGGCCACACCGCCTCGCCCGTGGCCGATCTCGCCGCGGGGCTGCGGCCGTTCGGGATGGACGAGGCGGCGACCGACGCCGCGGTCGCCGCCGCGGTCGCCCGCGGTGACGTCGTCCGGGTCGCCGGACCGGACGGTTCCACACCACCGGAGTGGATCGCCACCACCGTGCTGGCCACCGCCGAGACCGCCGTCGCCGACGCGGTGCTGCGGCTGGAACGCACCGCGGCGCCGCTGGTGGCCGACATCGGCGCCGCCGGCGCCTCTCTCGACGCCGTGCAGCGGCGGGCGGTCACCCACGCGGCCGCCCACGGCGTCAGCATCCTCACCGGCGGCCCGGGTACCGGGAAGTCCCACACCGTCGCCGCCATCGTCGAGCTGTGCCGCACGGCGAAGATCAGCCTCGCCCTGGCCGCCCCGACCGGCCGCGCCGCCAAACGTCTGGAGGAGCTGACCGGCGCCGAGGCGACCACCATCCACCGGCTCCTCGGGGCCCGCGGCGGACCGGTCGGCGACGAGGACCGCTTCGAACACGACGCCGACAACCCCGTGGACGCCCGGGTCGTCGTCATCGACGAGGCGTCGATGCTTGACGTGGAACTGGCCGCCGCCCTCACCGACGCCCTCGCCGACGGCACCCACCTGATCATCGTGGGCGACCCCGCCCAGCTGCCCTCCATCGGGCCGGGACGGGTTCTCGGCGACCTGCTCGACGCAGGAACCCTGCCGGTGGTGGAGCTCTCGACGCTGTACCGGCAGAACGCCGGTGGCAGCATCGCCCGGCTGGCCACGGCGGTGCGCGCCGGCGAGCTGCCGCCGGTCGCCGACCCGACCCGGGAGGTGGTGGTCGTGCCGTCCCGGGGCTCCGGCGAGGCCGCGCACCGGGTCGTCCAGCTGGTCACCGACTCGATCCCGCGCGCCTTCGCCACCACCGCCGACCAGATCCAGGTGGTCACCCCGGTGCACCGCGGCGACGCCGGCACACAGGCGCTGAACCGGGCGCTGAAGACGGTGCTCAACCCGGGCCGCGGCACGGTCCGCGGCTTCGACGTCGGCGACCGGGTGGTGGCCACCGCCAACCACACCGAGGCCACACCCACCGGCTACGCCAACGGCGAGGTGGGCACCGTCGTCCGCGCCGCCGACAACTCGCTGACCGTCGCGTTCACCGGCGGCGAGAGCGAGATCAGCGGCAAGGCGCTCAACGACCTGCTGCACGGCTGGGCGATCACCGTGCACCGCGCGCAGGGCTCGGAGTGGGAGGCCGTGGTCGCGGTGCTGCCGCCGGAGGCCGGCGCGATGCTGTCCCGGCCGCTGGTGTACACCGCGCTCACCCGCGCCCGGCTGCACCTGTCGGTCGTGCACGCGGCCGGTGCGGCGCTCGCCCGGGCGGTCGAGCAGGTCGGCGAGGAACCGCGGCGCACCCGGATGAAGACCATGCTGGCCGCCGCCGGTGCCGCCGCCACCCGACCGGCGGCGCCCGCCCGTGCGTCGCGACGGGCGGCGCCCCGACCCGCGGGTTAGGTTCCCCCGGTGACCACCCCACGCACCGACACCCGGGCGTCCACCGCCTTCCACGCCGTCACCGCCGTGCTCGGCGCCGCCGCGGTCGTCACCCAGCTCGTCCTCACCGCCCGCGGTGTCGACGTCCTCGTCCCCGAGGAGGGCGGGGCGGCATCCGCGCCCGAACGCATCCTGCGGTTCTTCAGCTACTTCACCATCCAGAGCAATCTGCTGGTCATCGTCACCGCGGTCCTGTTGGCGCTGCGCCCGGCCCGGGACGGCCGGCTGTGGCGGGTGGTGCGCCTGGACGCGCTGATCGGCATCACCGTCACCGG
>JBQGEH010000655.1:0-3793 GCA_052039515.1 Nakamurella sp.
CCCAGTCTTGCGTATTCGCCGAGGCCCGCCCCACCGCCCCCCGCGAACCCAGGGGATAACCGCCGCAGGCCCGGCCCCGGACCCCGGGGACCGGCCCTGCGGACGGAACTGCTGACACGACGCCGATGCGGCGCCGGTGGACTCAGTGCCCGGCGGCGGCACCCAGACGCTCGCCCGTCTCCGGGTGGAACACGTGGATGTTGTCCAGGTCGGTGACGTGCGCCCGGACGGTCGAGCCGCCGGAGAGCTGCACGCGGGCGTCGGCGCCGAGCTCCTCGACGAGGTCGACGACGACCGGCATGCCGTCCGAGGACAGCGCGACGGCCTCGGGGCGCACGCCGAAGGTCACCTCGGTGAGGTTGGCGGCCTTGGCCTCCTGCCAGACCTCCGGCTTCAGCGGCACGGTCTCGCCGCCGAACTGGATCCCGCCCTCGACGAGCTTGGCCTTGCAGATGTTCATGGCGGGGGAGCCCATGAAGCCGGCGACGAAGACGTTGGCCGGGCGGTCGTAGAGGTTCCGCGGGGTGTCGACCTGCTGCAGGAAGCCACCGGCCTGCAGGACGGCGACCCGGTGACCCATGGTCATGGCCTCGACCTGGTCGTGGGTGACGTAGACGGTGGTGGTGCCCAGCCGGGCCTGCAGCTCGGCGATGTTGGCGCGGGTCTCGACGCGGAGCTTGGCGTCCAGGTTGGACAGCGGCTCGTCCATGAGGAAGACGGAGGGCTCACGCACGATGGCGCGGCCCATCGCGACACGCTGCCGCTGACCACCGGAGAGCGCCTTCGGCTTGCGGTCGAGGTACTTGCCGAGGTCCAGCAGACCGGCGGCCTCCTTGACCTTCTTGGCGATCTCGTCCTTGGGCACGCCGCGCAGCTTGAGCGCGAAGCCCATGTTGTCGGCCACCGACATGTGCGGGTAGAGCGCGTAGCTCTGGAACACCATCGCGATGTCGCGGTTCTTCGGCGGCAGGTTGGTGACGTCGCGGCCACCGATGAGGATGCGGCCCTCGTTGACCTCCTCCAGGCCCGCGAGCATGCGCAGCGCGGTGGACTTGCCCGAGCCCGACGGGCCGACCAGGACCAGGAACTCGCCGTCGGCGATGTTCAGGTTGACCCGGTTCACCGCCTTGACCGGCGGGTTGCCCGGGTAGATCCGGGAGGCGTTCTCGTAGACGACATCGGCCATCGGGGTGTCTCCTTCGACAGGACGGCGGTGGGACCGGACGGTGGTGCACGGTGGCGGCGGGTGCGTGTGGATCGGGCCACACCCCGCCGCCGTCGGGAGCAACGGTAGCGGCCCCGGAGCACCTTGCCAAGGGGTCTGTGAAAACGATTTCTCGCAGCTCCGGGCGCGATGGCTCCCGATCGACCCGGAAGGAGCGCCCGGCACCCGATCGGCCCACGGCGGGACGGGGCCGCGCCGGGCGATAGCGTGCAGCCCATGGACCGATCACCCCGGCGGCGGCCGCCCGCGACCCTGGCGTCGCTCGCGGCCGAACTGGGGATCTCCCGCACCACCGTCTCCAACGCCTACAACCGGCCGGAACAGCTGTCCGCGCAGCTCCGGACCCGCATCCTGGAGGCCGCCCGGGCCCTGGGCTACCCCGGACCGGACCCGGTCGCGCGGTCGCTGCGGACGAAGCGGGCGGGGGCCATCGGCCTGGTACTGGCCGACAAGGTCTCGTATGCGGTCCGTGATCCGGTCGCGGTCGCCTTCCTCGAGGGACTCACCGAGGAGTGTGACCGGGCCCGGGTCGGGCTGCTGCTGGTACCGGCCGATCCGGACGCCGAGGACGTCGGTGCGGTCGCCGCGGCCTCCATCGACGGGTTCGTCGCGTTCGCGATGGCGGACGAGGACCCGCACCTGGAGGCGGTCCTGGCCCGCGGGGTGCCGACCGTCATCTGCGACCAGCCGGTCGTGAACGGGGTCGACTCCGTCGGCATCGACGACGAGCAGGCGATGCGGCAGGTCGCCGAGCACCTGATCGCCCTGGGGCACCGCCGGGTCGGCGTCGCCTGCATGCGCCTCGGCCGCGCGCACCGGGACGGTCCGGTCGACCTGGAGCGGCAGACCCGCGCCCGCTACCACGCCCAGCGCAACCGGCTGGCCGGGCTGCGGGCGGCGTTCAGCGCCGCCGGTGTCGCGTGGGACCGGATCCCGGTCGTCGAGCGCTTCGACAATTCCGTCGAGGCGGGTGCGTCGGCGGCGGCGGAGCTGCTCGGCCTGGACTCGGGGCTGACCGCGATCATCACCACGTCGGACGTGCTCGCCTTCGGTGTGCTGCAGGAACTCGAGCGCCGGCACCAGCGGGTGCCGCAGGACGTCGCCGTCACCGGGTTCGACGGGGTCAAGGACGCGGTCGCCCGCGGCCTGACCACCGTGCACCAGCCGTTCGTGGAGAAGGGCCGCCGCGCCGGTCAGCTGCTGCTGGAGAAGAACCCGCGACCGGGCGGCCGCCGGATCGTGCTGCCGACGGAGTTCCTGCCGGGCTCCACCACCGCGGCGCCCCGGACCTGAGACGGACCTGACGGGGGAGCCGATGACCGACACCGTGGTCGCCGCCGGGCTGCCGGCCCTGGGGACGATGCTGACGATCGCGATCGTCGCGCTCGTCCTCGGGCTGGGCGCGTTGTGGCTGTCACGGCGGCACCACGACCGGGAGGTCGAGCGGCACCGCGAGGCCGAGCGGCACCGGAGCCACACCGACGACCCGCCGCCGCCGGGCTGACCCCGGCTCAGTCGGTGTGCTCGACGTCGGCCGCGCTGGCCGCGAGCCGCCGGCCCGCCCGCTGCCGGATCGCCGTCAGCACGGTGAGCACGTCCGACACCGCGGACGGATCGGCCACCCGGACGTCCGCCGCGGTGGTCCCGCCGCCCACCTTGATCCCGACATCCCCGTGGCGCAGGGCCGCGAAGGCGTTCTCGTCGGTCACGTCGTCCCCGACGTAGAGCACCGCGGTGGCGTGGTAGCGCTTGCGCAGCGCCTCCACCGCCCGGCCCTTGTCGGTGGAGATGACGGTCAGCTCCAGCACCTGCTTGCCGCGCAGCAGGTGCACCCCCGGCCAGGTGGCCGGCCCGTCCTCGATCTCGGCGACGACCGCGGCGGAGGTGCGCTCGCCGGCGTTGCGCAGGTGCACCGCGACCCCGGTGGGCTTGACCTCCAGCGCGATCCCCGGGTGTTCGGCGGCGATCTGCTGCAGCGACCGCAGCAGCTCACCGAGCCGCTTGCGCGCGGCCGGGCTCAGCTCGGTGGTGCCCTCGGCGGACGGGTCGTCGTCGCCGACGCCCTCGGCGCCGTGGCTGCCGACCAGGTGCAGGTCGCTGACGTCGTCGGCGAGCAGCTCGGGCAGCACCGCCCGGGCGCGGCCGGAGATGACGCACACCTCGGTGCCGGTCACCGAGGCCAGCTGGTGCAGCGCCTCCATCGACCGCGGCAGCGGCCGGGCCGCGGACGGCTCGTCCACGATCGGGGCCAGCGTGCCGTCGAAGTCGACCGCGACCAGCAGCCGGGTGGTGGCGGCCACCTCGGTCATCGCGGCCAGCACGTCGGCCGGCAGCCGCGAGGACGCGTCGCTGAGCTGGTCCGGCTGGCCCTCCAGGGCCGTCAGGTAGCGGCGCGCCCACTTGTCGACGTCGTTGATCAGCACGTGGCGGCGCAGCGACCGCATCCGCCGCCGGGCCTCCGCCGTCGGCATCGTCAACGCCTGCCGCAGCGCCTCCTTGACGCCGTCGGTGTCGTACGGGTTGACCATCAGCGCCGACTTGAGCTCCTTGGCGGCGCCGGTGAACTCG
>JBQGEH010000656.1:0-1858 GCA_052039515.1 Nakamurella sp.
CCTGGCCGCCGCCGGGCGCCGGCAGCGCACGAGCCCGGTCCAGACCGATCACCAGCGTGTCGGGATGGAGGGCCGTGGTCGTGCGGTGCTCGTGCTCGGCCCCGACCCAGGCGTTCGATCCGTCGGCGGTCCGGTGGACGAGGTGGGAGGCCTTGCCGATGACGGTGTCGGGCCCGCAGAACTCGCGAGCGTGCAGGAGGTCCTCGAGATGGTGCGGTCCGTACCGGTGGCGGGCGGAGAAGACCGCGAGGACGTCGCCCGACGCGGCGCGCAGCACGCCTCGTTCGCCGTCGGCGCGAGTGGCCCCCGCTCCGACGACGAGCGGGAGGATCGTGTCGACGGCCAGGTCGATCGCGGCGGCGGCCACGTCGCCGACGGTGGTCTCGAACCCGTGGGTGACCACCACCAGGTGGGTGATCGGGGCGGTCTGACGGGCGACGGCCCGGACCCCCGCGGCGAGCTGGGTCGCGTCCTCGACGTGGAGCACCGCCGTCAACACCACCACCTGCCGCCGGTGGCTGTCCAGGCCCACAGCGGTCAGCACGCGGTCGACCCGGTGGTGGTAGAGGTGGTCGGCGAAGACGGTGCGCCGTGCTCGTAACGCGCGCCGGTCGCGCAGCGCGTCGTCCTCGAGCAGCGTGGTCAACGCCGACTCGGCCTCGTCGCGATCGGCGGCCACGGTGATCGCGTCGCCGAAGAACGGCCGGATCGCCGCAGCCGGAGCCGAGAGCACCGGTGTCTGGGTGGCCGACAGCTCGAACAGCCGGCGAGCGCACATGGTGGGTGACCCGGTGACCGAGTTGACGTTCAGGAACACGCGGTAGGCCTTGTACGCGGCCACCATCGCGGGGTAGTCCAGCGTGCCGACCACATGGGCGGACAAGGGGGGCGGGAAGCTGCGGTTCGCGTCGTCGCCGCTGTGGCGGGAGAAGATGTGGAAGCTCGGTCGGGACTGCGCCGCCGGCAGCAGGAACTCCATCTGCTCGCGCCGCTCGGGGTACTTGCGGGCGAAGAAGCTGCCCGCGAACGCCACGTCGTAGCGGCGGCCGCGGGCATCGAGTCGCGGATGGTGCAGCTTCGGCTGCGCGGCGAAGGGGAGCAGCCCGATCCGGTCGTGGCCCAGATCCTCCCGGTAGCGGGGCACGGTGTGCTCGTCGACGGTGAAGACCTGGTCGAAGACCGCGGCGGTCCGGACGAAGCGCGCGTAGTTGGGCGGGTCCTCCTTGTTCCACATCACCGGGGGAATCGAGCGGGTACGGCACCACTGCACCAGCTCGGCCAGGTCGTCGCTGGGGCCCAGTTCGTTCATGCCGCGCGCCCACGCCCCGCGGTTGCCCGCCCAGGTCGACTCGACGAAGAGCAGGTGCGGATCGAAGGCCGCCATCTCCTCCCGCCACCGGTCGCGGGACACGACCAGTTGCTGCCACTCGTGCCCGAAGCCGGCGAGGGAGAAGTCGTCGAGGACCACGGCCACCCGCAGGTTCGTGCGGGTGGGTGTAACCGGGAGGAGCGACGGCACGGGCTGGTCCGGCAGGGCCTATCGTGCGGCTGACGGGCGCGGACCGAGGACCGGACGCTCCTCAGCGGCCGGCCGGGGCCGCCGGCCCGTCCGATCCGCCGCCGACGCCGGGGGATCCGCGTCTCGCGGCCGTCGGGTCGCGAAGCGGGCCACGCGACCTGGCAGCTCGCGGCGGGCCGCAGGGTCGCGGGCGGCTTCCCACAGGCGGTGGCCCGCCCGGCGGACGAGGTCGGCGCCGCGGCGCCACCCGCGTTTCACGACGGCGTCGGCTCTGCGGGGTCCGACTCGAGCGGCCGGTGGATCCAGTCGACGGTCTGCTCGATCCGCGCCTCCAGTTCG
>JBQGEH010000657.1:0-7319 GCA_052039515.1 Nakamurella sp.
CGGAGTGAACTGGCCGGCGATCAGCAGACCCACTCCGACGAACACCACGAACAGCACGACCACCGACGAGACCAGCAGCCGCAGCAGGCTGCGGTAGGTGCCCCGGGGGGCGGGGATGTCGAACGCCCACCGCGTCAGCAGCAGCACCACCAGCAGCAGCAGCGGCACCAGCAGCGGGGTGATCTGGGCGAGTGTGTTGCCGCCCAGGATGAACGGGGCGTCCCGGAGCTCCGGATGCCGCCGGTGCGCCAGCGCCTGCAGGAACATCACCAGGCCGAGCCCGGCCAGCAGCACCTGCACCGCCACCGACGCCCACCACGCGAAGCGCCGGCCCTTCATCAGGCCGTAGGCCAGCAGGATGACCAGCAGCGACGGCAGCAGCGACAGGATCACCGGGCCCACGCCGTGGAAGCGCAGCTGCCGGGTGAACTCCTCGCAGCGCTGGGCGGTGACCCCGAGGTCGCAGAGCCGGGCCAGCTCGTCCGGCCCGACCTGCGGCGACACCAGCGTGTAGCGCAGCACGACGAACGGGCCGGCCGCGCGGTTGTTCAGGGCGACCAGGATCGGCCCGATCGCGGACGCCGTGAGCAGCACGGCGACGGTCGCCCGGGTCTCGCGCCGGGCCGACCGCAGCGTCCGCGGGTAGCGGGTGCGGGTGAGCACGAAGCTGCCGAGCACCCAGCCGACGGCGCCCGCGCCGACCCGCAGCATGTTGTCCAGCGATCCGTTGTACAGCGTCAGCACGGCCACGGCGGCCACGACCCCGAGCCGGATCCGCCGCCGCCACAGCGGGACGGCGGTCGCGCTGTAGGCGAGCAGGACGCCCACCAGCATCGGCCAGGGGCCGACGATGGCGTCGGCGGCCATCTCGGCGGCCAGGTCACTGCCCCAGCGGTCGAGCACGTCGGCGGCGGCCAGGCCGAAGGCGACCCCGACGAACTGGGTCAGCAGCGCCACCCAGAGCAGGCGCACCGACCCCCAGTGCCGCTCCACGACGAACCCGACGCCGACGATCGCGACGGTGGCGAGCAGGTAGTCGAGCCAGCTCCCGGCCCACGCCCCGGACGTCAGGAAGGTGAACAGCCGCAGTCGCTCGAACGCGTCGACGCTGGCGCCGACGTAGCGCAGCACCCGCTCCGGTGGACCGCCGGCCACCGAGCCGGTGACGAGCGCGAGCACCCAGAACAGAGCCAGGAACCCCAGCGTGACGGGGGCCTGCAACAGCCGGCGGACCTCGCGCCGGAGCAACCGGGGGAGCCGGCTCGGCGGGCGGGGCGCGCCGTCCCGGGTAACGGACGGCGGGGGGTTAGTGCCGGCCGCCGCGGGGCCGGGAACGGCCGCGGTGTCGGGGCCGGTCACGAGGTGATCCCCAGCCGGGTGCCCAGCCACGGGGTGGCCAGTTGCAGCGCCGCCGCCCAGAAGTCGAAGTCGTGACCGCCGGGGAGGGTGGCGTAGCGGACGTCCATGCCGGCGTCGCGGGCCGCGTCGTAGACCGCCTCGGTCTGCGGCCCGTAGACGTCGTCGTCGGCGCCGGCGGCGAAGAACCCGGCGCTGCGGCTGAAGTCGCCGCCCGCGGCGAGCAGCGCCATCGGGTCGTTGGCGTCGTAGGCGGCCAGGTCACCGTCGAAGAGGGTGTCCACGGTGTCGTCGCCGTTCTCGAGCTGGGGATGGTCCTGGGTGGAGAAGGCGAGCACCGTGGGGTAGTCGCCGGGGTCGCGCGTGGCCATCTGGAGGGCGCAGGTCCCGCCGGCGGACAGTCCGCCGACGGCCCAGTGTGCCGGGTCGGGGTCCGCGCCGAGGGTCCCGACGATCCAGTCGTGGACGTCGACGCCCAGGTAGGTGGCGTCCTGCCCGCCGGCCGCGGAGTCGACGCACAGCGGGTTGTCGCCGGACGTGCCCAGCCAGTCCGGTACCACCACGATCGGTGCGAGGCCGCCGTGCTCGGCCGCGTAGGTGTCCATGGTGGCGGCCAGGTCACCGCCGTTGAACCAGTCCTCCGGCGCGCCCGGTTGGCCGCTCAGCAGGAGGAGCACCGGCAGCGCGGGGCGCGGTGAGGCATGGTAGGCGGGCGGCAGGTAGACCCAGGCGTCCCCGGCCTGGAAGCCCGACACCGGTGCGGGGATCGCCTCGGTGGTCACCTCGCCGTCGGCGGGAAGCCCCGGCGGGGGCGTCCAGGTCGCGGCCAGCGGTCCACCGGCCGCCACCACCGCGGCTCCGGCGGCCGGGTCGGGAGCGGTCGGCACCACGTCACCGGGGTCGGCCCGCAACGCCGGCGCCGGGGACGCGCCCACCGTGCTGTCGGTGCCGAGGGCGGCCCCGAGCGTCGGATAGGTGCCCACGACCGCGTTCACGCCGACCGCGGCACTCACCGTCAACGCCGCCACCAACCCGATCGACAGCGCGGTGACCCCGGCGGGCCCGCGGCGGAGCACCGCCAGGGCCACCCCGGTGAGGACGACGGCGGTGCCGACCGACGCGACCCAGGGCTCGGTGGAGAACGGCTGCCACGCGCCCGCACTGACCACGCCGACGACGACGGCCAGTCCGACCCCGACCGCCACCGCGGCCGGCACCCGCCGGGACCACCAACCGGGAACGACCTGCGACCCGGGTACGGCCAGCAGCGTCAGCGCCAGCAGACCGACCAGCAGCGCCGCGACCGGCACCACGCCGGCCTCGAGCGACACCTCCGACACCTGCCCACCCCCGCTCCGCAGTCTATTTTCGGTCGGTCGCCGGATCCGCTCCCGCACCGTGACGCCACCGGCCTGCCCACGGGTCGACATCATCGAGTGACTCGCTGGTCACCCGGCGTCACGGTTCATAGTGCTGCACCGCCTCGCCCGGCCGCCGGGCGAGGAGCTCCGGGGCGACCGCGGCGGCCTCCCGCACGATCTCGTCGAGGTCGGCGCGGACCAACCGGCCGTCCTCGACCACCACCTCGCCGGCGACCAGCACGGTGCGGACGTCGCTTGCCCGGACCGAGTACAGCAGCGTCGCGAAGGGGTCGTGGACCGGCTGGCAGTGCGGGCCGGTCAGGTCCAGCAGCACCACGTCGGCGGCCGCGCCGACCACCAGCGTCCCGGTCGTCCCGAACGCCGCGAGCCCGGCGCCGCCCCGGGTGGCCAGGCGCAGCGCGTCCGTGGTGGTCAGGAAGGCCGGGTCGTGCTGCTGCTGCTTCTGCGACAAGGCCAGCAGCCGGGTCTGCTCCCACACGTCGAGGGTGTTGCCGCTGGCGGCGCCGTCGGTGCCGACGCCGACGCGCACCCCGTGGGCGAGCAGCCCGCGGACCGGCGTCATCGTCGCCATCGCCACCTTGAAGTAGCCCTTGGGGCAGCTGGCCACCCCGACCCGGTCGGCGTACTCGGCGAGCACCGGCAGATCGGAGTCGACGATGCCGGTGCCGTGCGCGATCAGCGCGCCGGCGGCGAGCACCCCCGTGCGGGCGAGCACCTCGATCGGAGTCACCCCCAGCCGGTCCTGACTGGCGCGGGTCTGCTCGATGGTCTCCGAGGTGTGGATGTGGATCCGCAGGCCCTCGGCGGTCGCCGCGTCGGCGAACCAGCGCAGGTCGTCCTCGGTGACGGTGTAGGTGGCGTGCGGCCCGAGGCTCGCCGACAGCAGCGGCGACCCGTGGTCCCGGACGGCCAGCGCCGCGTCCACCGCGGCCCGGCGGCCGTCCGGCCCGTCGCTGGAGAAGAACGTCGGCGCCAGATTGGCCCGGATGCCGAGCTCGACGGCGGCCTCGGCGATCCGGTCGGTGGCGAAGTAGTGGTCGGCGACGGCGGTGACCCCGCCGAGCAGCATCTCGGCGATGGCCAGCCGAGCCCCGGCGTGCACCCGGTCCGGCGTCAGGTTCATCTCCATCGGCCAGATGAGGTCGTTGAACCACTCCTCGATGCCGACGTCCTCGGCGGCACCGCGCATCAGCACCATCGGCAGGTGGGAGTGACCGTTGGTCAGTCCCGGGACGGCGTACCGCCCGGCGCCGTCGACGATGCGGGCGCCGGGGGCCGGCTCCCGGGTCCCGGTCGGGACGACGGCGGCGATCCGACCGTCGGCCAGGTGCAGGTCGTGGTCGCGCAGCACCTCGCCGGGACCGTCCTCGGGGATGCGGACGACGTGACACGACCGGACGACGGTGGACGTGCTCATGGTGCTGCCTCCCGGACGACGGACGGTCCCCGGCGCTGGTGCCGCCGGAGGCCCGGACCGTAGCAGCGCCCGCCGACAGAGGAGTTCCTGCCGGTCGCGAGCCGCCCGACGATGGTGGTCCCGGTGTGCGTGGGAACGGCGTGAGGAGCGTCCGGACCGGATGTGCACCGGTGGCCGTCCCCGGACCGCACCACCGCGCCGACCGGTCGCAGGCCGTGAGAACCGTTGCGACACAGCCACAGTGATCCCGTCGGGGGTCGTGCGACCACAACGACCACAACGACGCCAGTGACCGTAACGACGCTTGTGTCCACAAGCGTGACCGGCGCCACGGCCCGTTCCTATGGTCGGTGCACACTCACCGTCGAGAAGGGGCCACGATGCTCATCGGTCTGGGGTTCGCGATGATCGCGACCTTCATGTTCCTCATCCTGAGCAAGCGACTGACACCGGTCGTCGCGCTCATCCTGGTCCCCGTGACGTTCGGCATCCTCGCCGTCCAGTTCGGGGCCGCCCAGCTGCCCGAGGACAAGGGCGTCGCCGACACCATCATGTCCGCGATCAAGAGCTTCGCGCCGACCGCGGCCCTGTTGTTCTTCGCCATCATCTTCTTCGGGCTGATGATCGACGTCGGGTTGTTCGACCCGCTGATCCGGCTCATCCTGCGGGTCGTCGGCAACAGCCCGGTGCGGCTGGTGATGGGCACCGCGGTGCTCGCCGGCCTGGTCTCGCTCGACGGCGACGGCTCCACCACGTTCATCATCACGGTGTCCGCGCTGATGCCGATCTACCGCCGCCTCGGCATGAGCCCGGTCGTACTGACCGTGGTCGCGGTGCTGGCCAACGGTGTGCTCAACATCGTCCCGTGGGGCGGCCCGACCGTCCGCGCCGCCACCGTCCTCGGCGTCTCGCCGAACGAGCTGTTCCTGCCGATGGTGCCGGGCATGATCGCCGCTCTGGCCACCGTCTTCGTGCTCGCGTACTTCCTCGGCCGCTCGGAGAAGAAGCGGCTCCTCGCCTCGGGCCACACCCTGGAGCTGGTGGCGGCGTCCGTCGGCTCGACCCCCGGCACCCGTGGTGACGGCCCGGTCGCGCTGCTCACCCGGCCCGGCCGTGGCTCCGCCGACCTCAACCTGGACCTCCCGACGCCCCCGACCGGCGGCGGCAGCGGCGACGGCGCCGGCTCCGACGACCTGGCCGCCGGCGGCCTTGACCCGCAGCGCGCCACCCTGCGCCCCAAGCTGATCTGGTTCAACCTGGCGCTCACCGTCAGCCTGCTGGTGCTGCTGGGCCTGGACGAGTTCCCGCTGGCCCTGCTGTTCATGATCGCCGGCGCCATCGCGCTGGTCGTCAACTTCCCGAAGCAGTCCGATCAGCAGGACCGGATCAAGGCGCACGCGGGCTCGATCGTCGGTGTGGTGTCGATGGTCTTCGCCGCCGCCGTACTCGTGGGCGTGCTCGAAGGCACCGGCATGGTCACCGCGATGGCCGACGCGATCGTCCAGGTGGTGCCGTCCGGTCTGGGCCCGTGGTTCGCGGTCATCACCGGCCTGCTGAGCATGCCGTTCACCTTCTTCATGACCAACGACGCCTTCTACTTCGGCGTGCTGCCGATCCTGTCCGAGGCCGCCGGCCAGTACGGGATCAGCCCGGTCGAGATGGCGCAGGCCTCGATCATCGGCCAGCCGGTGCACATGACCAGCCCGCTGGTCCCGGCCATGCTGCTGCTCATCTCGCTGGCCAAGGTCAACATGGCCGAGTTCCACAAGAAGGTGCTGTGGCGGGCCGCCCTGTGCTCGCTGGTGATGCTGGCCGTCGCCATCCTGCTGGGCGTCATCCCGATGGGCTTCTGAGCCCCGACCCCCGAACTCCCGCACGCCGCGGGCTCCGATCGGCCGGCAGTCGCCCACGCAGGGCGTCTGTCGGCCCTTCCGGTTATGGTCGGCCGGATCCGATCGCCGCCACCGCCAGGAGCCCCCGATGACCGAGCCGGCCACCGCCGCGCACCGCCCGATCCACCCCGAGGTCGAGCAGGCCTGGTGGAAGTCCGCCGTGGTGTATCAGATCTATCCGCGCAGCTTCGCCGACTCCGACGGTGACGGGATCGGCGACCTCGGCGGGGTCATCGCTCACCTGGACCACCTGCAGGAGCTCGGCGTCGACGTGGTCTGGCTGTCGCCGATCTACCGGTCGCCGCAGGACGACAACGGTTACGACATCTCCGACTACCGCGACATCGACCCGGTGTTCGGGACCCTGGAGCAGTTCGACGAGTTGCTGGCCGCCGCCCACGACCGCGGTATCCGCATCGTCATGGACCTGGTCGTCAACCACACCTCCGACGAGCACCCGTGGTTCCTGGAGAGTCGGTCGTCGAAGGACAACCCGAAGCGGGACTGGTACTGGTGGCGGCCGGCCCGCGACGGCATGACCGCGGGCGACCCGGGTGCCGAGCCGACGAACTGGGAGTCGTTCTTCTCCGGTCCGACCTGGGAGCTGGACGAGACCACCGGTGAGTACTACCTGCACCTGTTCTCCCGGAAGCAGCCCGACCTGAACTGGGAGAACCCGGAGGTCCGGCAGGCGGTCTACGCGATGATGAACTGGTGGCTCGATCGCGGCGTCGACGGCTTCCGGATGGACGTCATCAACATGATCTCCAAGACGCTGCCGCTCACCGACGGCACCGTCGGGCTCACCTCGCAGGCGCCGTACGGGGACGGCACCGCGTTGTTCCAGAACGGCCCGCGGGTCCACGAGTTCCTCCGCGAGATGCACGCCGCGGTGTTCGCCGGTCGGCCGAGGCTGCTGACCGTCGGTGAGACGCCCGGCACGACCGTCGACCACGCGGTGATCTACACCGATCCGGCCAACCCCGAGGTCGACATGATCTTCCAGTTCGAGCACGTCGGGCTGGACTACGAGGGCCCCAAGTGGAACTACGTCGGCCTGGACCTGCTCGACCTCAAGGCGAGTTTCGGACGCTGGCAGGCCGCGCTCGCCGAGGTCGGCTGGAACAGCCTCTACTGGGACAACCACGACCAGCCCCGGGCGGTCAGCCGCTTCGGCGACGACGGCGAGCACCGCGTCGCCTCGGCCAAGCTGCTCGCCACCGTGCTGCACCTGCACCGCGGGACGCCGTACGTCTACCAGGGCGAAGAGCT
>JBQGEH010000658.1:0-2385 GCA_052039515.1 Nakamurella sp.
CCGGTGGCCGCGGCCAACCGGTCGAGGTAGTCCGCGGGATCGAAGACGCCGTCCGGGTGGTCCACCCGCAGCCCGTCGGCGAGGCCCTCGCGGATCCACCGGCTGATCTCGGCGTGCGACTCGTCGAACACGGCCGGCAGCTCGACGCGGATCGCGGCCAGCGTGGTGACGGCGAAGAACCGCCGGTAGTTCAGCTCGCGGTCCCCGCGGCGCCAGTCGACGAGTTCGTAGTGCTGCCGGGCGTGCACCTCGCGCGGGGTGCCGCCGCCGGTGCCGGCGGCGATGGGCAGCCGGTTGTCGTAGTAGACCAGCTCGTCACCGTCGATCTCCAGCGCGTCGAGGTCGTCGGCGCTGGCCAGGATCGGCATCAGCAGCTTGCCGCCGCCCGCCGCCCAGTCCACGTCGAACGCCTCGTGGTACCGCGACTGCGGCCCCGACCGCAGGACGTCCCACCACCAGACGGAGTGCGCGGGGGTGGCCACCCCGACGTGATTGGGGACGATGTCGATCAGTACGCCCAGACCCGCCGCGTGGGCCGCGTCGCAGACCCGCTGCAGCGCCTCGGCGCCGCCCCGGGCCGGGTCGACCCGGCCGTGGTCGACGACGTCGTAGCCGTGGTCGGAGCCGGGCTCGGCCTCCAGGACCGGCGACAGGTAGATCCATCCGACGCCGAGATCGGCCAGGTAGTCGACCTGGGCGGCGGCGTCGTCGAGGGTGAAGTCGGCGGTGATCTGGAGCCGGTAGGTGGACGGGGGCACCCGGCCCGGCGTCCTCGGGGTGGGCACGTCAGGTCCAGCGGTCACAGAGCTGCTCCATGGGATTCGTAATCGTCGTCGTCCGGTGCCGGCGTCGGTGCCGGCGCAGCCGGTGGGGAGGCCTTGCGCGTCCGCGTGCGGGAGGCACGGGCTGTTCCCGTCGACGTGGCGTCACTGCTGCTACCCGCATCCTTCGCGGCTGACGCGCGCGTTCGGGTGCTCTTCGTCCCACCCTTGGCCGACTTCTTCGCGGTGCTCCCGGCGGCGCGCGGGGTCCGCTTCCGGGCGGGCTTCGCCGGCGGCGGGTCGGTGGGGATCACCCGCGGGGTCTGCAGAACGACCAGCGCCTTGCTGGGGACCGGCACCGGGTCGCCGGGGGAGATGTGGTCGACCCGGGCGACCTCGGCGGCGGTGTCCACCACGACGCGCCAGTCCTGTCCGTACTCGGCGCCGGGCACGGTGAACTCGATGACGTCGTCGTGGGCGTTGAACAGCAGCAGGAAGTTGTCGTCGTAGACGATCTGGCCGCGGTCGTCGCGGCCGCGGATGCCGTTGCCGTTGAGGAACACCCCGATCGACCGGCCGAACCCGGAGTCCCAGTCGGCGGACGTCATCTGGTCCCCGGACGGGCGCAGCCAGACGATGTCCTGCAGCGGGTCGCCCTCGCCGCGGGCCACCGGCTTGCCCTCGAAGAACCGCCGCCGCCGGAACGTCGGGTGGTCGCGGCGCAGCGCCGACACGTGCGCGGTGAAGTCGACGAGGTCGCGGTCGGCGGTGTCCCAGTGGGTCCAGGTCAGCGGCGAGTCCTGGCAGTAGGTGTTGTTGTTGCCCTGCTGGGTGCGGCCCAGTTCGTCGCCGCCGAGCAGCATCGGCACCCCCTGCGACAGCAGCATCGTGGTGAGGAAGTTGCGGACCTGGCGGCGCCGCAGCGACAGCACCTTCGGGTCGTCGGTCTCGCCCTCGACCCCGCAGTTCCAGGACCGGTTGTGGGACTCCCCGTCCTGGTTGTTCTCGCCGTTGGCCTGGTTGTGCTTCTCGTTGTAGGACACCAGGTCCCGCAGGGTGAAGCCGTCGTGCGCGGTGACGAAGTTGATCGAGGCGACCGGCCGCCGGCCGGAGTTCTCGTACAGGTCCGACGAGCCGGTGATCCGGGACGCGAACTCGCCCACCGCGCCGGACTCGCCGCGCCACAGGTCACGGACGGTGTCGCGGTACTTGCCGTTCCACTCCGTCCACTGCGGTGGGAAGTTGCCCACCTGGTAGCCGCCGGGCCCGACGTCCCAGGGCTCGGCGATCAGCTTCACCTGGCTCACCACCGGGTCCTGCTGGACGAGCTCGAAGAACGTGGAGAGCCGGTCGACCTCGTAGAACTCCCGGGCCAGGGTGGCGGCCAGGTCGAAGCGGAAGCCGTCGACGTGCATCTCGGTGACCCAGTAGCGCAGCGAGTCCATGATCAGCTGCAGCGAGTGCGGCTGCCGGACGTTGATGGAGTTCCCGGTGCCGGTGTAGTCCATGTAGTACTGCGGGGTCTCCTCGACCAGCCGGTAGTAGTTGGCGTTGTCGATGCCCCGGAAGGACAGCGTGGGGCCGAGGTGGTTGCCCTCGGCGGTGTGGTTGTAGACGACGTCGA
>JBQGEH010000659.1:0-1634 GCA_052039515.1 Nakamurella sp.
CCGCCGCGGCGGCTCCCGGTCACCCTCGTCCTCGCCGCCGAACGGCGACCACTGCTCGGTGCGCGGCGCACCCTCGTCGGACGCCGGGCCGTGCGCCCGGGTCGCCGGCGGCTCCACCGGGCCGGTCCCGGCGGGCGGCGTGGACCGGCCGGTGCCGTCCGGCCGGATCGCGGTGGTCGGCAGGTCGGCCGACCGGTCGTCCGGGTCGATCCAGCGTGTCGGCGGCTCGTCCCGGTCGGCGCCCAGCCCCTGCCCGGAGTACAGCGCCGGACCGTCACCCTGCCGCCCGGAGAGCAGCCCGTACCCGTCCGGGTCGTACGGCTGGTAGCCGGAACGCTCGGCGGGCGGGGCCGGCGAGGTGTAGGGCGCTCCGGTGCCGGCGGCCCAGGTGGGCGGGTTCGTCGCCTGCAGGTCGGCGAGCTCCTGCTCACGGTCCAACCGCTCCTGCTCGAGCTGCTGCGCCCGCCGACGGGACGCGGTGACCGCCACCGCGACGGCGATCGCCACCACGAGCAGGGCCAGCGTGACCCACAGCCACCACAGGCTCCGGCCGGAGTCCGACGGCTCGACCGGGGTGACCTCGCCGGTGGTGGTGTCCGCGGTGGTGACCGCGGCGCTGCTGGTGCTCTCGGTGGTCGGCGCCTCCGAGCTGACCGACGCGCTGCTGGACGTCTCGGAGGCGCTGCTGGAGCTCTCCGTCGTCGACGTGGTCGTCACCGGCGCCTCGACCACGGTGAAGTTGGCGATGCCGATGACGCCGGACTGCTGACCGATGGCCTGCACCGTGTGCACGCCCGGCACCAGCGCCTCCCCCACCGGGAAGGTGATGGCCACGACGCCGCCGGGACTCGCGGTGACCCCGTCGATGGTCTGCGGCTCGGAGAACACGGTGACCGCGACCGGCTCGCCCGCGGTGAACCCGGAGAACACGACGGTCTGCTGCTGACCCAGGTAGGCGTCGGGCAGCGCCACCGAGTCGGGGCCGACCGTGGACGGCGCCTCGCTGGTGGAGCTCTGCGACGACTCACTCCCCGACGACGGCGCCGCGGCGAACGTCAGCGGCACGGCGATGTCCTCCGGCCGGTCGGGACCCTCGGCGGCGCTGCGGACGAGCAGCACACATCCGGTCGTCAGGCAGTCCACCGCACCGGACGACGCCGAGGTCAGCGTCAGGTCCACCCGGAACGACCCGCCGGTGGCGTACGCGGTGGCGTTCTGCTTGCCCTCGGGCTCGCTGGTCACCACCGCCCACGACGCGGTGTCGTTGTCGTCCGGCACCGCGCCGCCCAGACAGGCGGAGAGCGGATCGGTGTCGCCGGAGTCGGAGCCGCACACGGCCACGTAGGTGTCCGCGGCCGGGTCGAACCCGCTGCCGGTGACGGTCAGGCCGGCGTCGGTGTCGGGCAGATCGGTGGTCTCGCTCACCACCACCGTGCGCGCGCCCTGCTGCTGGGTGGCGGGCGCGGCCCTGGCCACGGTGCCCAGCGTCAGCGAACCGGCCAGCGTCGCGATCGCCAGCAGACCGGCCAACAGGCGTGCTCGGGGCATGGGTCTGATCTCCTCGTCGTCGGCGGTCACCGGTCGGCACCGGTCGTGGCAACGGTAGAGCATCCCGCCGCGGCGGCTCCGGGGCC
>JBQGEH010000660.1:0-1678 GCA_052039515.1 Nakamurella sp.
ACGCCGAGGGCCGCGTACTCCTGCATCCGCCGCAGGAACGCGTCCGGGTCGTCCAGCGCCCCGAAGTTCCCGATCACCGTCTTCTCGATGGCGTCGTAGTCGCGGCCCTCGCTGTCGCAGTGGCCGCGCAGGACGTCCAGCTTGCGGGCCAGCTCGGCCGGTTCCACCGCGAACAGGTTGCACGCGTCGGCGTACCGGGCGACCAGCCGCAGCGTCTTCTTCTCCCCGCCCCCGCCGATGAGCACCCGCGGGCCACCCGGGCGCAGCGGCGGTGGCACGCACACCGTCTCGGCGAGCCGGTAGTGCTCCCCGGTGAACGGGCCGTCGTCGTCGCTCCACATCTGCCGGCAGATCAGCAGCGTCTCCTCCAGCCGCTCGAAGCGCTCGGCGACCGGCGGGAACGGCACCCCCAGCGCACGGTGCTCGCGCTCGTACCAGGCGGCCCCGATTCCGAGCATCGCCCGTCCACCGGACAGCACGTCCAGCGTGGTGACGATCTTGGCCAGCAGTCCGGGGTGGCGGTAGGTCACGCCGGTGACGAGCATCCCCAGCTCGAGGCGGCTGGTCTGCCCGGCCAGGAATCCGAGCGTCGTGTAGCCCTCCAGCATCGGTTCGGCCGGGCCGCCGAGGTTCTCCATCTGGAACCAGTGGTCCATGACCGTGAGGGTGGTGACCCCGACCTCGTCGGCGGTCCGGGCGGTGGCGGCCAGGGTGGGAGCGAGCGCGGCCGGGCCACCTGGCAGCGACAGGTTCGCGAGATGGATGGCGAGCTTCAACGGGACTCCTCGGGCCAGCGGGTGGGACCGCCCCAGTCAACACCCGCCGTCCGGCCGGGTCCGGGCCCCCTGTCGCGCCGCCGGTGATCGGGCGCACACTGGACGACGGATACCGATCCGCCCGCGAAAGAGGTCCGTCGTGCGCGCTGCCACCCGTTCCCCCGATTTCGTTCCCGTCCTCGGTCGCGGCCGCCACCGGCGCAACGGCGCCAAGGGCGGGTGCTTCATGGAGTTCGCGTCGTTCCTGGCCGGTGAACGGTGGTCGGACCACCCGCGGTGCACCCATCCGCTGCTGGCTGCGCTGGCCCGGGCGGTGAACGACTGCACGACCGACGAGGGCCGGGCGCGGCTGGTGCCGCTGATCCCGGACGTGGTCGGACTCAACCCCCGCGACCCGAAGGCCGCGGCTGTCATCGCACTGCACTGCGCCCGGTCGGCGCTCGCGGTGGTGCCGGCCGAGCTGGCCCGGGTGATGGCCGTGTCGGTGCTGGCCTGCGAGCGTCACCTCGCCGTGCTGCAGGGGCTGCCGGAGGACCATCTCAGTGCCCGCAGCCGGATCGCCCTCGAGCGCCGTCCGGGGGCGCTGCAGTGGGCCCGCGCCTTCGTCGACCGGGTCGGTCCGGTGGACCACCGCGGCTTCGAGCACGGGGCGGGGGCGAGCACCGTGCGGCAGGCCGTCGTCGCGATGCGCACGATCACCGATCCGGACGACGAGCTGCGGGCGATGCTCGCCGGCGCCATCGAGGCCTGCCGCCGGATCGCCGACGGCGGCCCGGTGGAGGCCGGCGGTGTCGCGGCCCGCCCGGTGGTCTCCCGCCCCGCGGTCCCGCAGCACGCCTGACCCACCGGCCTTGCCCGGGCCGCCGTCGGTGGCGGGCAGGTCCGCAGAAGCCCACCGAATG
>JBQGEH010000661.1:0-4377 GCA_052039515.1 Nakamurella sp.
AACTACCTGGACGGCCTCGCCGCCGGCGGTCACCGGTACGAGGTGTACCGCTACGACGCGGGGCCCGGGTCGATGGTGGTGGCCGAGCGGATGCGTCAGGTCGCCGTCGAGGTCGACTTCGTCCGCCGGGTGCTGGCCGGGAGCTGACATGCGGCGCGGGGGGCGCGGGACGGCACTGGTCGTCGCGGTATCGCTGGTGGTGGGGTGCTCGGCTCCGGCGGAGTCGGCTCCCGCTTCGACGGTGACGCCGGTGCCGGTGACCGGGGCGTCGTCGACCCCGTCGAGCGCCTCGCCGGATGCCACGCTCCCCGCACCGACCCCCGACGTCGCGACCTCCGCCGGGACCACCGCGCCACCGGACTGCGGATGGTCGCCGTGCTATGCCGACCCGGCCGGGGGCGGCGCCCTGCCGGACACCGTCGGCGAGGCCAGCGGGATCGCCGCGTCCTCCGTCGACCCCGACCTGTACTTCGTCGTCGACGACGGCACGGGCGCCTCCTCCGTGACCGCGGTGCACGGTGACGGGAGCCTCGCCGGCGTCGTCGAGGTCGACGGGATGGCGGCCGACAACGCCGAGGCCCTCGCCGCCGGCCCGTGCCCGGCCGGGCGCTGCCTGTACGTCGGCGACATCGGAGGCCCCCGCGACACCGTCACCGTGCACCGGCTGACCGAGCCGGTGCCGCCGCTGCCCGCGGCGGTGGCGGCCGACGCGTGGACCTACCGCTACCCGGACGGTGCCTTCGACGCCGAGGCCCTGCTCGTCACCGACGACGGTGGGGTCGTCGTCGTCACCAAGCCGGACGGCGGGAAGACACCGCACCGCGTCTACGCCGGTCCGCCGGGCGGCGGCGAGCTGACCCTGCGCACCACCTTCACGCCGCCCGCGCCCGTGGCGCCGTCCCGATCGCTGCTGGTCGGGAACGTGGTCACCGACGCCGCCCGCGATCCGGACACGGTGCTGCTGCT
The DNA here is from genome assembly GCA_052039515.1 of Nakamurella sp. GTDB lineage: Bacteria > Actinomycetota > Actinomycetes > Mycobacteriales > Nakamurellaceae > Nakamurella. The sequence goes on from JBQGEH010000661.1 coordinate 967, forward strand.
CACCTACGACCAGGCCACCGAGTTCCGGGCGCCCGCGGCGGGCGCCGACCCGGCCGACTTCCCGACCTGGGAGCAGCGGCCGGTCCCGTTGCCGCGACTGTGGCAGTCCGAGGGGATCAGCTACCGGGCGGCCGGGGCGTGTGGCTACGTCGTGGTGTCGGAACGCTCGCCCGTCTCCGGCGCCGAGATCGGCGGCGTCGGCTGCGCCTAGGGCTGCGGGACCCCGGATCCTGGATTTCGGACGGCCGAACTAGGGTGGACCAAACTTCGACGTTCGGTGCTCCGAACCAGATCCGTCCTGCATCGACGAAGGGTGGGCCATGACCGAACGAGCCACGGTGGACGCGGCGGCTCCGGCCGTCGTCCCGGCGGGCGGCCCGTCGTGGCGGCGGCGCCTGCGGACCTCGCTGACCCTGCTCGGTCCCGCGTTCGTCGCCGCCGTGGCCTACGTCGACCCGGGCAACTTCGCGACGAACTTCTCCGGCGGCGCCAGCTTTGGCTACCTGCTGCTGTGGGTGATCGTCACCGCCAACCTGATGGCCATGCTCATCCAGACCCTCACCGCGAAGCTCGGCCTGGCCACCGGCCGCGACCTCGCGTCGCTGTGCCGGGAGCGCTTCCCCCGGCCGGTGACCTGGGGGCTGTGGCTGCAGGCGGAGGCGGTCGCGATCGCCACCGACATCGCCGAGATCGTCGGCGGCGCGGTCGCACTGAACCTGCTGTTCGGCATCCCGCTGCCGGCCGGCGGCGTCATCTCCGCGCTGGTCGCATTCGGGCTGCTCGCCGCCCAGGGGCGCGGGCACCGCCCGTTCGAACTGGTCATCGGCGGTCTGCTCGCCGTCATCGCGCTCGGCTTCGCCTACACACTGGTGCTGTCCGGGGCGGACCCGGCCGGGATGGCGCAGGGGCTGGTGCCGCAGTTCCAGGGCGTGGACAGCGTGCTGCTGGCCACCGGCATCCTCGGCGCGACCGTCATGCCGCACGTCATCTACGTGCACTCCGCGCTCGTGCCCGACCGCTACCCGCTGCCCGCCGGCGTCTCCCGGCACGATCTGCCGACCGCCCGCCGGCGCTCGCTGCTGCGCACCCAGCGCACGGACGTGATCGTCGCGATGGGACTGGCCGGAGTGGTCAACGCGGTGATGCTGGTCATCGCCGCGCAGCTGTTCTTCGGTGACCGCACCGAGGTCGCGTCCCTGGAGGAGGTCCACGCCGGGCTCGGCAGCCAGCTGGGCAGCGGCGCCGCCGTCGCCTTCGGCGTGGCGCTGCTGGCGTCCGGACTGGCGGCGTCGGCGGTCGGCACCTACGCCGGGCAGGTCATCATGGCCGGCTTCCTCAAGCGCCGGATCCCGCTGCTGCTGCGCCGGCTGATCACCGTGGTCCCGGCGCTGCTCATCCTGGTCAGCGGAGCCGACCCGACGCAGGCGCTGGTGTGGTCGCAGGTGGTGTTGAGCTTCGGCATCCCGTTCGCGCTGATCCCGCTGGTGTACCTGACCTCGCGGCGGGACCTGATGGGCGCGTGGGTCAACCGGCGGGTCACCACCCTGGTCGCCTCCGTGGTGGCCGCGCTCATCGTCGGGCTGAACGTGTTCCTGCTGGTCAACCTGGCGCTGGGCTGAGCATTCAGTCCGGCCGCGACTCGTGGTGCCGCCGCCCGTGGGTGCGGCGGTCCTCCTTCATCTCCGACTCGAACAGGTGCCGCCGGCCCGCGGCCAGCTCGTCCCGGGCCTGGCGTTCCAGGTCCCGGAACGCGGCGTAGTACCCGTCGTCGTAGTCCTCGACGATCTGGAACGTCCAGCGACCCTCGATGACGTTGCGTCCGACCAGTTCGGTCTCGAGCCGGTCGGCGAGTCCGGTCGCTCCGGACTCCCGGAGGGCGTCGACGGCCTCCCCGAGGGCCAGGTCGGCCTGGCCGGTCAACCGGTGGAAGCCGTACAGCAGCCCACGGGCGTGCTCGACGACCTCCAGCGCCTCGCTCAACTTGCCCAGCGCGGTGACGGTCGCGTCGCTGACGCCGTCCGGACGGAGATGGTCGGGATCGGGTGTCTCGCTCATGGCTGGGGTTGTACCCGCGGTCCGGTTCGCCCCACCCGGGCGCCCGGTACCTCCCCGGCGCCGACGACGCAGCGACGAGCACCCCCACCGGTCGGTCGACAGGGCATCGCCCGGTGGCGCGGATCTGTCCGGATCGTCCGGCGGGCACGCCGCCTCGGGCCTAGCTTCGTGTCCGTCGCCACCGTCGCCGACCGTCTCGAAGGGGCCGACCATGTTCCGAGCGACCCTCGTCCCGCTGCGCATCGCCGCGATCGCGCTCACCGCCCTCGCCTCCTCGGCGTGCGGGACCGCCGACACCGCCGGCCGCGCCGCCCCGGTCACCCCGGTGTCCGCGTCGCAGGCCGAGCCGACGTCGGAGCCGTCACCCGAGGCGTCGCCGTCCGGCTCGTCCAGCGCCGAGGGCCCGGAGCCGGGGCCGGCGATGGGGACGGTGGACGCGGTAATCGTCTTCGACGACCCGGCGAACCAGATCGCCGACGCGGACGACCTCGTGGCCTACGTCCTCCCCGGGCTCCGAGGCGACGGGGTGAACTGCGTCCGGGACCGGCTGGACCCGGACGAGATCCTCAGCATGGACGTGTCCGACGGGTCCGCCGCGGTGACGTCGGCGGTGCTGGACTGCGTCGAGCCGGGGTCCTACGGCGACATCGTCGCGATGTACGCGGTCGGGCTCGGGCCGGACGGCCCGGAGTGGTTCGACCGGGTCTCCAGCTGCGCCAACGGGGTGCTCTACGACGCGCCGACGGACGAGGTCCGCGCGGGCCTCGAGTCGATCTTTGACGCCCGGCTGGACCTGAACGCGCCACCGACCTCACCCGACATCGCCTTCGCATTCCTCGAGGAGCGCAGCGACTGCCTGATGTGGCTGGTCGGGACCTCCACCCCGGACGAATCCTCCGAGCCGGCGACGCCGTCCGAGCCGGAGACGCCGTCCGCGACCGAGACCCCGCAGGGCCCGGTGCCGGACGAGACCATCCGCTGGGATCTGCTCCGCGCCGGACAGTGCGTCTCCGACCTGCCCGATGGCGACTTCGCCGAACTGACGACGACCGACTGCGCGAATCCGCACGAAGCGGAGGTGACGGGTACCGACCTGCCCCTCGCCGGCACCGAACTGAGCACCTGCGAGGCGACGTTCGCGAGCTACACCGGCCGGGCCGCCACCGAGATGGCCGACGTCGCCGTCGACTACATCAGCTCGACCGACACCTTCGCCAACCCCGTCCTGATCTGCCTGGCGGTCCCCGTCGACGGTCAGCCGATGACCGGGTCGATGGCGGCCTAGATCCCCGCCGTCGAACGACTTCCGGCGTGGGAATCACCGGAAGCGAGGACCTGGTGGCTCAGCGACGCTTG
>JBQGEH010000662.1:0-3606 GCA_052039515.1 Nakamurella sp.
AGCAGCTCCTCGAACGGGCGGCTGATCTCGCCGACGTTGCTGCTGCCCTCGAGCACGGTGGCGCCGACGGTGTCGGTGACGTGCAGCGAGATCTCCGTCGTCCGCGCGTCGTCCAGCGACCAACCGCCGTCGAACAGCCGCAGGAACGGGCCCATCGCGCAGGAGGCGTTGTTGTCCTTGGCCTTGCCGAGCAGCAGCGCACTGCGGCCCTCGATGTCGCGGAGGTTGACGTCGTTCCCCAACGTGGCCCCTCGGGCGCGGCCCCGGCTGTCGGCGACCAGCACCAGCTCCGGCTCGGGGTTGTTCCACTCGGACCGGGCCAGCACCCCGACGGCGGCGCCGGTGCCGACGGCCGAGAGAACCGGTGCCTTGGTGAAGATCTCCGGGTCGGGCCCGATGCCGACCTCCAGGTACGGCGACCACAGCCCCGCCCCGACCAGCGCGTCCTTCACCGCCCGGGCGGCGGCCGACCCCGGTCGGACGTTCCGGATGGAGTCGCCGACGATCGCCGCCAGGGTGGCCCGCAGCCCCTCCGCGGCGGCCGGGTCCCCGGCGGCGCGTTCCTCCACGACGCGCTCCACCATCGACGACACGAAGGTGACGCCGGCCGCCTTGACGACCTGCAGGTCGACCGGGGCGAGCAGGCACAGTCCGTCGGCCCCCGCGAGCACGTCCCCGAGCGGCCAGCTGCGGCCGCCGGGCGCGTCGCGGACGACGGCCACCGGTTCGGGAGTCTCCAGCAGGTGCGACACCGTCGGTGCGGTGTCGCTGATGTCGGTCAGCCGCCCGTCGTGCAGTCGGCAGACCGCCGGGCCGTCGACCGCGGGGTCGAACACCCTGGCCACGAGCGTCGCGTCGTGGTGGTCGGCGGGCAGCACCTGGGCGGGGGTCAGCGTCATCGGGATCCGTTCGTTCTCAGCGGGTCTCGGGTGCGTCGCAGAGGGCGATCGCCCGCACCGGGCAGCCGTCGGCACCGGCCACCGGGAGCGGGAGGCAGACGAGGTGGGGAGCGGGGTCGTGCAGGTCGGTGAGCCGCAACCCCTCGACGATGACGATCCCGGCCCCGAGCAACCGGTGGTGGACGGCGAGACCGTCGCGGTGGTGCATCGACGGCTGCTCGACGCCGAGCAGGGCCACGCCGGCCGCGGCCAGGTGGTCGGCCAGCGCCAAGGTGATCTGCGGGAATCCGTCGTGGTACAGGTCGGTGCCGAAGTGGCGACTCCAGCCGGTGCGCAGCAACAGCCGCATCCCGGGGGTCACCGGGCCGACGTCCGCCGGTCCGATCTCGGCCCGCGGGGCGAGATCGCCCAGGTCGACCACGGTGGCCGGCCCGACCAGTGCCGCGAGGCCGGTGGCGACGACGTCGGCGCCGTCGGCGAAGACGTGCGCCGGGACGTCGACATGGGTGCCCACGTGGCTGCCCAGTCGCAGCTCGGTGACCCGGTACCCCTGCTCACCGTGGTCGTGGGCCCGCACCAGCTCGACCCCCGGGTCGCCGGGGTAGCCGGGGGTGCCGTGGCCCAGCGGATGGGTGAGATCGACGACGGTCGAACGGATCCCGCCGTCCGGTGGGGTGCGTACGTCGGTCATGGCGTTCCGTTCGACGGTGGACGGCGGGCGCGGGAGTCGTTAGTGTCCGATCATCAGACAATGACGGTGGCGGCGTCAACCACCGGACGGAGGTGACCATGGAAGTCCCCCGGGCCCGGCTGTCCGCGGTGGTCGCCGAGCGGCTGCAGCAGCTCATCCTGACCCGTCGGATGCAACCCGGCGACCGGTTGCCGACCGAGGCCGAGCTGGTCGCCGAGCACGGCGTGAGCCGCTCCGTCGTGCGGGAGGCGGGCCGCATCCTGGACGACCGTGGGCTCGTGGACATCCGGCCCGGCCGCGGCATGGTGGTGGCCCGGCCCGACGGGTCCCAGGTCGCCGCCCAGTACGCGATCCTGCTGCAGATGAACCAGGCGAGCTTCGAGCAGCTCATGCAAACCCGGCTGATCGTGGAGACCGAGCTCGCCGGGCTCGCCGCGGCTCACCGCACCGAGGACGACATCGCCGCGCTGCACGGCTCTCTCGAGCGGGCCCGGGCCGGGGCGGGTGACTTCGCGACGTTCCTCGAGGAGGACCTGCGCTTCCACGAGCTGATCTCGCGGGCCGGCGGCAACCCGTTCTTCGCGTTGTTCATCGACCCGGTCAACGTCTGCCTGCGCAACCTCTACACCGACCCCGTCCGCTACCTGGCCGCCGGGCCGCAGACGTTCGCCGAGCCCGACGCCATCCTCGCCGCGGTCGCCGCCGGCGACGCCGACGCGGCCCGGCAGGCGTCCCGTCGGCACCTCGAGCGGGTGGCCGCCCAGAAGGACGCGCTGCTGCCGCCCACCATCGACCGGGGAGCCCCGTGACCAGCACCGAGAACGCCGTCCACAGCATCGATCCGCGCACCGGCCGGTCCCGGGGGGTGGTCGCCGTCGAGACGGCCACGGCCGGGGTGCGGGAGCTGGCCGGCCGGGCGGCGGACGCCGCGCCGGCGCTGGAAGCGCTGGGCCGGCCCTTCCGGGTCGCGTTGCTGCGCGGCGTCGCCGACGCGTTGGAGGCCGCCCGCGACGACATCGTCGGCACCGCCGCCGCCGAGACCGCCCTGAGCGACACGCGTCTGCACGGTGAGCTGACCCGCACCGCCTACCAGGCCCGGTTCTTCGCCGACGTGGTCGCCGACGGCGCCTACCTGGAGGCCGCCGTCGACCACGCCGCCGACACCCCGATGGGACCCGGTCCGGATCTGCGCCGGATGCTGGTGCCGCTCGGCCCGGTCGCCGTCTTCGGGGCCGGCAACTTCCCGCTGGCGTTCTCCGTCCCCGGCGGTGACACGGTGTCCGCGCTCGCCGCCGGCAATCCGGTGCTGGTCAAGGCGCACCCCTCGCACCCGGCGACCTCGGTGCTGTGCGCGGAGGTACTGGAGCGGGCGGCGGCGGAGGTCGGCGCCCCGCCGGGCACGCTCGCCCTCGTGCACGGGCGCGCGGCCGGCGTCGACCTGGTCACCGACCCCGCGGTGCGCGCGGTCGGTTTCACCGGGTCGTCCGCCGGGGCCCGAGGCCTGATGCGCGCGATGGAGGGCCGGTCGGAGCCGATCCCGTTCCACGGGGAACTGTCCGGGGTCAACCCGGTCGTCATCACTCCCCGGGCGGCCGCGGCCCGCACCGCGGAGATCGCCGCCGGGCTGGCGGCGTCGGTGACCGGCTCCGGCGGGCAGCTGTGCACCAAGCCGGGCGTGGTGTTCGTGCCCGCCGGAAGCGCCGGCGACGCGCTGGTCGCCGCGCTGACCGACGCCGTCACGGACACCCCGCCCGCGGTGCTGCTCAACGAGCGGATCACGACCGCCTACCGGGAGCGGACGGCGGCCCGGTGGTCCGGGGCCGCGTCCAATGCCGCCGCCGGCCCCGCGGTTTCCGCCGCGGTGTGGTCGGTGCCCGCCAGCGGCTTCACCGACGCCGACGCCGCGGAGTGCTTCGGCCCGTCGGCGGTGATCGTCCGCTACGCCGATCACGCGGAGCTCGCCGCCGCGCTGGCCCGAGTGCCGCCGTCGCTGACCGGCACCGTCCACCTCGAACC
>JBQGEH010000663.1:0-1972 GCA_052039515.1 Nakamurella sp.
TACTCACGTCCCGGTCCCCGGTCACCGCACTCAGCGTGAGCAGGTACCCCGCCGCTGCGGCCGCCCGGTACAGCCCGGCCACGAGGTCTCCGTGGAACGCGTGCTGCACCCCGAAGACGACACCGAGCAGCCGGCTGTTGCCGCGCCGCAGCAGCTGGGCCCGGGTGTCCGGCCGGTACCCGAGTTCCGCGGCGATCGCCCGGATGCGCTCCCGGGTCGCCACACCCGCCCCGGGCGCGTCCCGCATCACGATCGACACCAGCGACTGGGACACCCCGGCGCGCGCGGCGATGTCGTGCATGGTCGGCCGCCGCGCTCCCCGGGCACTGGTCACCGGCCGATCGTAGCAAGCACGACTAGTACGAACCAGTTGCCATGTCTTGACAAACAGACGCCACCCCCGCACGATGACTGCAACGTATTAGTCAGCGCTCGAGGAGGAGCCGAACATGGGGACAGCAGCAGACGGACCGGTGCGGGTCGCACTGATCGGGTCCGGCCGAATGGGCGCCTTCCACGGCCGGACGCTCGCGACCCGACTGCCGCACGCCCGGCTGGTCGCGGTCGCCGACCCCGCACCGGGTGCGGCCGAAGCCCTGGCCGCCGAGCTGGGTGCCGAGCGCTGGTACACCGACGCCGCCGACGCCTTCGCCGACCCGGACATTGACGCGGTCGTCATCGCCGCCCCGGCCCGCTTCCACACCGAGCTCGTCGTCGCCGCGGCCGCCGCCGGCAAGGCGATCTTCTGCGAGAAGCCGATGGCCGTCACGCTCGCCGACGCCGACCGGGCCGTCGCCGCGGCCCGTGACGCCGGGGTGCCGCTGCAGGTCGGTTTCAACCGCCGCTTCGCCCCCGACTGGGCCGCCGCCCGCGCCCTGCTCGACGACGGCACGCTCGGCCGCCCGCGGCTGCTGCGGTCGGTCACCCGCGACCCCGGCGGGTTCGACCCGTCCCGGGTGGCCCCTGACACGATCTTCCTGGAGACCTTGATCCACGACTTCGACACCCTGCTGTTCCTCAACCCGGGGGCCGCCCCGGTCGAGGTGTACGCCACCGCCGACGCGCTCGTCGAGCCGGAGTGGAAGGACCGCGGACTGCTCGACACCGCCGTCGTCACGGTGCGTTTCGACAACGGTGCGGTCGGCGTGGCCGAAGCCTGCTTCGAGGCCGCCTACGGCTACGACGTGCGCGGCGAGGTGTTCGGCTCCGGCGGGATGGCCACCATGGGCGACGGCCGCACCACCGGCATGACGTTCTCCGGCGCCGCCGGCCGTCTCGTCGACACCGCCCGCAGCGACCAGGCGCTGCTCGACACCGCCTACGTCGCCGAGCTGTCCACGTTCGCCGACACCGTCCGCGGCGGCGACGCCGCGGCGGTCGTCACCGGCGAAGACGCCCGCTCCGCACTGTCGATCGCCCTGGCGGCCGCCGCATCCGTCCGCACCGGACAGCCGGTCCGGATCGGGGACGTGCCGGCATGAGCGGCTACCGACTGGCCGCCTCGGCCGAGATGCTCTTCCTGGAGCTGCCGTTCGTCGACCGCGTCCGGCGCATCGCCGAGCGCGGCTTCGAGGTCGAGATCTGGGACTGGACGGCCAAGGACATTCCGGCGCTGGCCGCCAGCGGAGCGACGTTCTCGTCGATGACCGGCTACATCACCGGCACCCTCGCGGACCCTGACGGCGCCGACGAACTACTGCGCACGGCCGCGCTGTCGCTGGAGGTCGCCGGCCAGCTCGACTGCCCGCGGCTCAACGTCCATGGCACCGGCCTGGACGGGCAGGGGCTGCCGATCGTCCCCACCCAGGTGGTCACCCCGAGGATGTGGCTGACGGCGTTGCGCACCCTGGACCGGCTCGCGGCGCTCGGCGAGAAGGCGGGCCGGGTGTTCACGCTGGAGAACCTGAACCTGCCGGTCGACCATCCCGGCACGCCGTTCGCCCTGGCCGCCGACACCCTCGCGCTCGTCGAA
>JBQGEH010000664.1:0-2666 GCA_052039515.1 Nakamurella sp.
CGGGATGCCCAGGCTCAGCGTCTTGTACAGCACCGAGATGTTGAACCAGAACAGGATCTGCACCGGCAGCGGGATGCTGCGGAACGCCCAGATGAACACCCAGGACACCGCTCTCAGCAGCGGGATGCGCGAGAGCCGGGCGGCGGCGATGCCGATGCCGCCGACGAAGCCGAGGACCACCGCGTACAGCGTGAGCTCCAGCGTCAGGCCCAGTGCCCGCAGGATCGAGTCCTTGACGATGTACTCGCCGAACGTCGGCCAGTCCCACGTCGGGTTGGTGACCAGACCGTGCACGAACTGGGCGCCGACGACGAGGACCGCCGCGGTGGCGATCCAGCGCCACGGATGCCACCGGCGGGCCACCGTGAGCGCGTCGACATCGATGTCGCTGAAACGGGTCTCGTCGGTCGGCTGACGGCGTAGCGCCGGAACCTGGTCCACACCGGGGGGTGTCGAGAGGGTCGTCATGGGAGGTGCTCTCTGCTGGAGGGGCGCGGGATCCCGGCGCACGGGCACGACCCGGCGCACCACGGGTGCGGCGGGTGCCTCGGGGCGGGTGGGGCCCGTCAGGACGGGCGGCGGAGGTGGGTCAGGCCCGGGGGGCGCGACACAGCGACGAGCTCAGCCGGCCGAGGTCCAGGTGCAGACGCCAGCGCGGGAAGAGCGGCCGCGCCGGGGAGGTGACGGATGCCATCACGACGGTGCCCTTCGGTCAGGGCAGTCGGACTGCCCGCGCTTGCGGTCACCGCGGGTGCGGGGCCGCCTGGTCCTCATCCGGAGCACCCCGCCGCGGAGGGAGGGTTGCTGCCCAGCAAGCCGGAGCTGATCGCTGGAACTCGTGACCGTGGACGACGCTACCGGGGGCGGTGCGTCAAATGCAAGCGGATCGGTAGGGATTGAGAGCCACACCACCCGGGCGCCGGCGGAAGACGCTGTTCCCCCGTCACTTTCGGCGTGGACATCGCCGGAATCCGGTGACATCCACGCCGAAAGCGGGGGCTCAGGACCGGACCGGCGCGCCCAGGGTCAGCACCTCGTCGAAACGGTCGAGTCGGTCCCGCTCGTGGGTGACCAGGACGACGCACACGTCCGGGCCGGCGTCGAGCATCTCGTCGATCAGCGCCCCACCGGTGGCGGCGTCCAGGCCGGCGGTGGGCTCGTCGAGCAGCAGGTAGGGCCGGTCCGCCAGCAGGGCACGGGCGAAGGCGATCCGCTGCCGCTGACCGCCGGAGACCATCGTGCCGAGATGGCCGACGCGGGTGTGCATCCCGGCCGGCAGGGTGGCGAGCCAGTCGGTCAACCGGGCGCGGTCCAGCGCCGCGGCGACCTCGGCGTCGGTGGCGTCGGCGCGGGCCAGCCGGACGTTCTCGGCGACGGTGGAGTCGAAGAGGTACGCCTGCTGGTCGCACAGCGACATCGCGGTGCGGCGGGCGGCGACCGGGTCGTCGATGCCGTCGACCTCGATGCGTCCACCGGTGCTGGGCGCGAAGCCGAGCAGCGCGGCGAGCAGCGTCGACTTGCCGCATCCGCTCGGCCCGACCACGGCGATCCGGCGTCCGGGCCGCAGTTCGAGGTCGACGCCGGCGAGCGTGTCGGCGGGCCGTCCCGGCCAGCGGACGTGCAGATCCCGGACGGTGATCGACCCCGGACGGACCGGTGCGGGCTCCGGGTCGGTCATCCCCTCACCGATGACGGCGAGCAACCGACCGGCGGCGGCCATGCCGCGAGCCAGCTGGGTGAGCGCGGGCGGCAGCGTGAGGGCGACGTCGGTCAGCGCCAGCGGCAGCAGCACGACCACGGCCAGCACCTCGCCGTGCACGCCCGCCACGTCGGCCGCCGCCCACCAGGCCGCGGCGACGGCGAGACCGAACGCCGCCACGGTCACCGCTGCGGCCGTGCCCGACCAGCGGCCGAGCCGGGTCGACAGGCGCTCCTCCCGGGCGTCGAGCCGGTCCAGCGCGTCCCGCCAACCGTCCAACAGCAGCGCGGGATCGTCAGCCGCCTGCAGGGTCTCAGTGACGGTCGCGGCCCGCGCCGACTGTTCCGCCTCGACCGCCGCCTCCAGTGCGCCGCTACGGACGGCGGCCACCGTCGCGGTGACGGCCGAGACGGCCACCGCGGCCAGCACGGCCAGCGCCGCGACCGGTGACAGCACCGCGAGCAGGCCGGCCGCGCCGAGCAGCACCACGCTGCCGGACAGCAGCGGCAGCCAGCCCCGGAGAATGAGATCACCGACCGCGTCGACGTCGGCGGTGAGCCGGCGCAGCAGGTCCCCGGCACCCCAGAACGTCTGCGGCGCGACCCGTTCCAACCCGGCGAACAACCGCACGCGGATCTCGACGAGGGCCCGCAGGGCGGCATCGTGGGCGACCAGCCGCTCCAGGTAGCGGAACACCGCGCGTCCGATGCCGAACGCCCGCACCCCGACGATCGCCACCATCAGGGTCAGCACCGGCGGCATCCCCGCCGCCCGGGTGATCAGCCACGCCGACACCGCCAGCAGCGCCACCCCGGCGGCGGTGGCCAGCACCGCGAGACCCAGCGCCCGCAGGAGTCGGGACCAGGCCGGTCGAACCATCCTCAGCACCTCGGTCACGCCGCCACCCGCCCGTGGAGGTCCACCCGGGATCCCAACGTCCACAACGCCTCCCGGTGGGAGGCCAGCA
>JBQGEH010000665.1:0-3072 GCA_052039515.1 Nakamurella sp.
GTCGCCTGGCAGGTCGACATGGAGCTCATCACCGAGGGCGGGCGGCTCGTCCGGACCCGTGGGTTGTGGCTGATGAAGCGCACCGTCACCGCGCCGCTGACATCCATCCGGATCGCCAACACCAAGGGCCCGTTCGTGGGCCTGGGCTACGTGACCGTTGACACACCGTCAGACAACGACGACATGCTGCACAATTTCGGGTTGATCGGTCAGCCGAACGAGTGGGCCGCGCTGCTCCTGCGCGAGGCCACCCGACCCAAGGTCACGTCCTCTCCGGCGGCCCAGGCCGCCCAGGCCGACTGAGCGGCCCGGCAGTGCCCCGTACCGCGGCCCCGGCCGTCCCCGCAGTCCGTCCGTAACGAAAGGTCAGTGTCATGGTGAAGACCGGTATCCGCACGATCGTCTGGCTGGCGGTGGTGCTGCTGCTGCTCACCGCGCTGCTCGGGGTGACGCCGACCCAGGCCGGCGAGTTCATCCGCGATCAGTGGAACAACGTGCTGGTGTTCCTGCGCACCGTGTTCGGTGGCGGCGGCATCACCAACCCGTAGCGCCGCCGGTCAGGCGGCCAGCTCGTGGGAGTCCGCGACCTCGTGGCCGGACTCCCGCAGCATCGCCGCGTACGCGACGACGCCGACCGCGTCGGCGAGCTGACGGGCGACCTGCCGGCACTCGTCGGTGAACCCGCGCGGGGACCGGATGGTGTGCGCGACGACCAGTTCGCCGCCGACCGGTCCGGGCAGCGGCACCACCAGCAGCGATCGGGTCCCCTGCTCCCAGGAGAAGTGGTCGGGCAACGGCACCGACCGGGTGTCCTGGATGCAGAGCTGACCGTCGGCGGCCCCCGGCAGCGCGTCCAGCGCGGACGTCAGGGTCTCGTGGTCGCACACGTCGACCGATCCCCAGGTGCTGGTGGCGCCGTAGCGGCCGGTGCCGTCACGCACGACGGCGACCTCGCAGCGCAGCGCGCCCGCCGCGACGTCCGCGGCCAGCGACAGGATGCTCCACACGTCCGAGCGGCGGCTGGTGGTCAGCGCCTGGACGGCGGGGTGCACGTCGCCCTGTCGCTCCGGGGTACCGGCGCCGGGGACGTCGAAGGTCCACCGGGCGAGGTCGGCGAGCTCCCGCAGGTGCCCGTCGTCGGCCCAGCCCGCGAGTTGACCGCGACGGTTGCCCACGACGACGACGGTGTCGGCGTCGACGCGGACGAGCACCGCCCCCCACGCCCAGTACGGGCCGAGGATGCGGGTGGACTCGCGGTGGCGGTACCAGTGCTGGGCGCCCGGCTCGGCCGGGATGGCGGCGAAGCCGACGGGGTCGGAGTCCTCGACCCCGAACGGCCCGATCCACACCTCGCCGCGGCCGACGCCGCCGAGGTTGACCCACTGGCCGGCGTCGGTGTGCCGCAGGACGAACACGTCCAGCGCGCCCAGTTCGGCGGCGCGGTGCGCCACTTCAGGAGCGGTCATGGCTTCCCTCACTACGGACTGCGTTCCCGGTCCGCCGGGGCTGCCCGGCGGGATGGTGCTCGACGACACGGGACCGAGGTCCCGCCGGGCCGCGTCGCCCGCTGCTGACTGCTGTACTGCTGGTGACACCGGTCGGTACGTCGCTCGTCGGTGTGAGGACGTTACGCGATCCCGGCACCGACGCCGGTTCCATCATCCGTTCGCCACGGGTCGTCCGGAGGCCGGTTCGGCCGGTTGCGCCCGTTCGCCACGCGCTGTCACCCGTTGCCCGGAGGCCGGTGACCGGCGGTGCGGTGCCGATCCGGGCGGCGCCGCCGCGTCCGGTAGGTCGCGGCCGGCACCGCCGACGGATGGTCACTCACGGTGACGGTTGGTCGACTGCGGTGACGCACCGTCGATCCATACCCATCGGGGCCGACGTCGACACACGGTGCTCGCCGGCGACACGCTCGTCAATCGACGGCGCGCGCACCCCACCTGGCTAGCGTCTTCGGCATGCGAACCGTGGGCGCCTACGAGGCGAGGACGAACCTGTCGCGGCTGCTCGAGGACGTCGAGGGCGGCGAGACGATCAGCATCACCTCCCAGGGCCGGGAGGTCGCACAGTTGGTGCCGGCGCGGACGCAGCCGCTGCACAGCGAGGTCGTGACCGCGCTGCGCACCGGGGTGCAGCGGTCGGGTCACTCGCTGCGCCGGCTGATCGAGTCCGGCCGCCGCTGACCCGTCATCCGTACGGGCCGCGATCAGCGGCCCCGATACGGGCAGAAGACCGGTCATGGAATACAGAACACTGGGAAACAGCGGCTGCGCCGTGTCCAACCTCGCGCTCGGGACGATGACGTTCGGCGACGAGTCCGACGAGCAGGTCTCGTTCGCCCAGCTCGACCGGTTCGTCGAGGCCGGCGGCACGCTGGTCGACACCGCCAACGTCTACTCGACCGGGGTGTCGGAGGAGATCATCGGGCGCTGGCTGCGCGACCGGCCGAGCGACGTGACCGACCGGGTGGTGCTGGCCACCAAGGGCCGGTTCCCGATGGACGACACCCCGAACGGGCTGGGTCTGTCGACCCGCCACCTCACCCAGGCGCTGCACGCGTCGCTGAAGCGGCTCGGGGTGGAGTCGGTCGACCTCTACCAGGCCCACGCCTGGGACGCGCTGACCCCGCTCGACGAGACGCTGCGCACGATGGACGGCTTCGTCCGCGCCGGGCTCATCCACTACTACGGCTTCTCCAACTTCACCGGCTGGCAGCTGACCAAGGCGGTGCACCGGGCCCGCGCGCTGGGGCTCGCGGCGCCGGTGACGCTGCAGCCGCAGTACAACCTGCTGGTGCGCGAGATCGAGTGGGAGGTCGTGCCGGCGGCGCTGGACGCCGAGATGGGGCTGCTGCCGTGGTCGCCGCTGGGCGGCGGCTGGCTGTCGGGCAAGTACCGGCGCGACCAGCGGCCGAGCGGGGCGACCCGGCTCGGCGAGGACCCCAACCGCGGGGTGGAGGCCTACGACCGCCGCAACGTCGACCGGACGTGGAACGTCATCGACGCGGTGCAGCAGGTCGCCGAGGCCCGCGGGGTGTCGATGGCCCAGGTCGCGCTGTCCTGGGTGACC
>JBQGEH010000666.1:0-1570 GCA_052039515.1 Nakamurella sp.
GCGTCGGCGAAGCCGGCCCGGACCGCGCCGAGCTCGGTGGCGCGCGCGTTGGCCAGCAGCACGTGCTGCTGCTCGTCCAGGATCGCGTAGCCGCTGCGGGTGCCGGCCAGGATGGCCCGGGCCAGCGGGTCGGTCTCGATCCCCCGGTCGTGCTGTTCCTCGTGGTGGCGGCGCAGCACGAGGACGGCGACCAGCCACCCGACGAGCCCCGCGGCGACGGCGACAGCCACGACCCCGGCGGTGTTCATGGACTCATCGTAGGAAGCCCGCACCCGGCCCCGGTGACATCCGGGTGACCGGCGGGCGTACGTCACCCGACCCGGTGGTGGACGCCCAGGCTCAGCGGCCCTGGTTGGCCACCGCGGCGATGGCGTCCTTGGCCGCCTCCGGGTCCAGGTACTCACCACCCGGGGTGACGGGCTTCAGGTCGTCGTCGAGCTCGTAGCGCAGCGGGATGCCGGTGGGGATGTTGAGGCCGGCGATGTCGGCGTCGCTCACCCCGTCCAGCAGCTTGACCACGGCGCGCAGCGAGTTGCCGTGCGCCGCCACCATCACCACCTTGCCGGCCCGCAGGTCGTCGGCGATCTCGCCGTACAGGTAGGGCTCCAGCCGTGCGACGACGTCGGCCAGGCACTCGGTCTTCGGGGCGGCGTCACCGAGGTCGGCGTAGCGCGGGTCGCCGGCCTGGGAGTACTCGTTGGTGTCGCTGATCGGCGGCGGCGGGGTGTCGTAGGACCGGCGCCACAGCATGAACTGCTCCTCGCCGTAGGTCTGCAGGGTGGACTTCTTGTCCTTGCCCTGCAGGTCGCCGTAGTGCCGCTCGTTGAGCTTCCACGACCGCTTCACCGGGATCCAGTGCCGGTCGGCGGCGTCCAGCGCGAGCTGCGCGGTCATGATCGCGCGGCGCAGCAGCGAGGTGTGCAGCACGTCCGGCAGCACGCCGGCGTCCTTGAGCAGCACGCCCGCGTGGGACGCCTCGGCGGTGCCCTTCTCGGACAGCGGCACGTCCACCCAACCGGTGAACAGGCCGAGATCGTTCCACGTGCTCTCGCCGTGGCGGACCAGGATCAGTGTCGACGTCATGAGCAGGAAGTCTGCCTCACGCCCCGCCACCGAACCATTCGGGCACCCGGCTCAGGCCGGCGTCGGACCGTCCACCCGCGGGCCGCCCACCGGCGCGGGAACCGGCCGCGTCCGGTGCCGGCGCACCGTCCGGCGCACCCACCACGCGACCAGCGCCACGACGGCGACGACCGGCACGAACGGCAGCACCGCGCCGAGCACCACCCCGACACCGCCGAGGAAGGTCGTCAGCCCCTTACAGCCCCCGGCCAGCCCGCCCAGGAAACCGCCGCGGTTCTCCTCCTGGGTGGTGGTCACGGTGCCGTCGGTTTCAGCGCGGACCGCGCTCAGCGTCATGCTCACGGTACCCAGCGACACCTGGTCGGCGAGCACCTGGCGGCGCCCCTCCAGCGAGTCGAGATCGGCCTCCCGGCGCTGCAGCTCACCCTCGATGGTGATGATGTCGGCGATCGCGGTGGCCTGGGACAGCAGGGTGCGCATCCGGTCG
>JBQGEH010000667.1:0-2178 GCA_052039515.1 Nakamurella sp.
CGCCGCCTGCTCGTCGGCCGTCATCGGCGACGAGAACACGGTGAGCCCCAGGTCCAGGGTGGAGGACGCCTCCGGGGCGTTGCCGTCGGCCGGGGTCCCCGGGACCAGCTGCAGGTCGGTGACCAGCGCACGGCGCGGCCCGGTGACCTGGATGTCGTACAGGAAGGCGCTGAGGTCACGGCCCAGGCCGGTGGCGCTGACCCGCACGGTGATCGCCACGAGACCGCCTGCGGCGTCGGTAGTTGCGGCGGCGGCGTCGGTGCCGGCGTCCGTGCCGGTGCCCGGTACGGCCGCGGCGGCGCCGGCGGCCAGCGGTGCCGGCTCGCCGACGTTGATCGCGGTGAGCGAGACCTCGTGCGCGGCCGCCTGATCGGAGAGCTGGCGGGTGAAGGCGGGAAGTCCGTTGTCCACCGGCAACGCGGCCAGCGCGGCGGCCAGGCTGTCCCGCAGGGTGGTGCCGTCGCCGTTCTTGGCCTTCAGCGCGGCGTTCTTGGCCGCCAGCACCGAGTTCTGCAGCTCGACCGAGCTGACCTGGTCCCGGGTGGAGCGGGCGTCGTCGAGCTCGGGGCTGACGGCGACGAACCACCCCACCACGACGATGACGACGGCCAGGGCGAGGCCGCCGATGACCCACACCCGCTTCTGGTCGTAGGCACGTACCGAGGTCGCCACGGCGGTCACTCCCCTTCCGCGTAACGCCCGCTGAGCAGGACGTCGGTGATGCTGAGACTGAGGCTGAACTGGGTGCCGGCGCCGTCGGTGCGCACGGCGTTGGACAGCGGGACGACGTCGACGACGCCGGGCACGGTCTCGAGCGCGTCGATGTAGTCGGCGAGGTCGCTCAGGGTGGTGCCGGTCCCGGTCATGGTGATCGTGCCGATCCGGGTGTCACCGGCCGCGCCGCCGGTGGTGGCGTCGGCGACGCCGGAGCCGCTGATCGAGATCGTCTGCTGCGTCAGGCGCATCGTCGACGGCAGGTCGGTGTGCAGGACGTCGAGCAGCTCGACGACGTCGACGTCGCCGGCCATCACGGTGGCGACCCGGCCGTCGATGTCCTGCACGCGCTTCTGGATGGAGACGACGTCGGCGTAGCTGCGGCCGGTGGCCTGCAGACCGAGGGTCTGGTCCGAGGCGAACGACAGGTCACCCCGGGCGTCGTCGCTGTCCTGGGCGGCCAGGTACCAGCCGCCGGCGCAGCCGACGACGAGCGCGGCCAGGCCGGCCGCGACCACGCGGCGGAGCACCGCAACCTGGCGGGCGTTGACGACCTCCGGCGGGGTGAGGTCGACGGCGATCCCGAAGCCGGGCGCGGTGGTCCACAGCGGGGACCGACCGGCCGCCACCGGGGTCGGGGTGGTCAGGGTGTCGCTCATGCCGCCGCTCCCAGGGCCAGACCGATGGAGACCGCGGTGGCCGAGCGGGTGTCGCCCGGGTCCACCGCCTTCGCGTTCACCGGCGCACCGGGGGTGGGCAGGCCGGTGAGGTGGGACAGGGCCGATCCCTCGACGACCGGGATGCCGACCTGCTGCCGGACGGCTTCGGCCAGCCCGACGAGGTGGGAGCCGCCGCCGGTGAGCGCGATGCCCTCGACGGCGGCGCCCTCGTTACCGGTGCGGAAGTAGTTGAGCGAGCTTCGGATCTCGGTGAGCAGCGGACGCAGCCCCTTGTGCAGGACGTCGGTGACGCCGCGGTGCGGGCCGGTGAGGCCGTTGTCGCACTTGAGGCGCTCGGCCTCGGCCGGCTGCACCCCGGACTCCTCGACGATCAGCTCGGTCAGCTGTTCTCCGCCGCGGGCGACCGTGCGGACCAGCCGCGGCACGCCGCCCCGGTGGATGACGATGGAGGTGAGGTGGGCGCCGATGTCGACGACGGCCTGCACCCCGAGGTCGGGCGCGGCGACTGAGCGCAGGGCGCCGAACGACGACAGGTCGATACGGGCGACGGTGAGGCCGGCCTTCTGCACGGCCCCGACGGCGTCCAGCAGTGGCCGTCGCGGGGTGGCGATGAGCAGGCCCTGGACCAGGCCGGTCGCCGGGTCCGGGTCGCCGAGCTGGGCGTAGTCCAGCACGACCTCGTCGATGGGCAGCGCGATGATCTCGCGGGCCTGGAACGGCAGCGCCTTGGCCCGCTGCTGCGGGGACAGGTGCGGGATCTCCAGCGGACGGACCACGGCCTGCG
>JBQGEH010000668.1:0-4617 GCA_052039515.1 Nakamurella sp.
TCCATCCGCCGCGCGGTCGGCAAGATCAAGTACCTCGCGGGGTCGGAGTCGGCGATGGGCGCCTTCGTCAACGACATCTCCCCCGAGGACGTCGCCGCCCGGCTGCGTGCCGTGACCGTCCCGGCCGGCCGATGAGCGCCGCCACGCTGTTCGAGAACACCTGGGGCGGTCCGCCTTCCGGGGTGTGGTCGGCGCCGGGTCGGGTCAACCTGATCGGCGAGCACACCGACTACAACGACGGTCTCGTGCTGCCGTTCGCCATCGACGCCCGCACCCGGATCGCCGCGGCGCTGACCGACGACGGGCTGGTGTCGGTGGTGTCCGAGCGCAGCCCCGGTGAGGTCACGACCACGCCCGTCGCCGATCTGGCGCCCGGCGGGGCCGGCGCCGACGGATGGGCCGCCTACCCCGCCGGTGCGGTCTGGGTGCTTCGCGACGCCGGTCACGACGTCCCCGGCGTGCGACTGGCGGTGTCGTCCACCGTCCCCGTCGGGGCCGGGCTCTCGTCGTCGGCGGCGCTGGAGTGCGCGACCCTGCTGGCGTTGTCCGACCTGCTGGGCCTGGGGTTGGACCGGGCGGCGATCGCCCGGCTCGCGCAGCGCGACGAGAACGACTTCGTCGGCGTGCCCTGCGGTCTCATGGACCAGATGGCCTCGGCCGCCTGCACCGCCGGCAACGTGCTGTTCTTCGACATCGGCGCCGACCGGACCGAGCAGGTGCCGTTCGACCCGGCCGCCGAGGACCTCCGCGTCCTGGTGATCGACACCAAGGTCAGCCACGCGCTCGTCGATGGTGAGTACGCGCAGCGCCGCGCGTCCTGCGAGGCCGCCGCGGCCGCACTGGGTGTGCCGAACCTGTCCGCGGTCGCGGTCGGCGATCTCGACGACGCACTGGCGACGCTGTCCGACGACCTGCTGCGCCGCCGCGCCCGGCACGTCATCACCGAGAACGCCCGCGTCGCCGACGTCGTCGCGCTGCTGCGCGACGGCCGGGTCGCCGACATCGGACCGCTGATGACGGCTTCGCACGCGTCCCTGCGCGACGACTACGAGGTCAGCGACCCCGCCCTGGACCTCGCCGTCGACGTCGCGCTGGCCTCCGGCGCCCTCGGCGCCCGGATGACCGGCGGCGGCTTCGGCGGCTCCGCGATCGCCCTGGTGCCGGCCGATCTCGTCGACCGGGTCGGGGACGCCGTCACCGCCGCGTTCGCCGAAGGGGGCCGCACCGCTCCCGTGCTGCGCACCGTCCTGCCCAGCGCCGGCGCCGCCCGCGACTGAGCGGGCACATCCCTACCCGATTCCGGGGTGGATGCCGCTGCGGCCGGGGCGGGGGCGCCGGGTCTAGCGGGGCGCCCTCCGGTTGGCGCCGGCGAGCCCGCTGACCACACCGGTGTGCATCGGGTTTAACACGATGTGCTCGACCAGCCGGGCGTACTCGTCGGGCCGCCCGAGCCGGGCCGGGTGCGGCACCTGGGTGCCGAGCGACGCCTGCGCCTCGGCGGGAAGCCCGGCCAGCAACGGGGTCTCGAACAGACCGGGGGCGATGGTCATGACCCGGATGAACAGCGACGCGAGATCCCGGGCGACCGGCAGCGTCAGGCCGACGACCCCGCCCTTGGACGCGCTGTACGCGGCCTGCCCGATCTGGCCGTCGTAGGCGGCGACCGAGGCGGTGTTGACGATGACGCCGCGCTCGGTGGTGCCGTCCTCGACGACCGGGTCGTTGTCCGCCATCGCCGCGGCGGCCAGCCGGATCACCGTGAACGTGCCGATGAGGTTGATGCGGATGGTCTTCTCGAACACCGACGCCGGGTGCGGCCCCTGCCGGCCGACCGTCTTCACCGCCGGGGCGACGCCGGCGCAGTTGACCACGATGCGCAGGGTGCCGTCGGCGTTGGCCGCGGCGACCGCGGCGGCGACCTGGTCCTCGTCGGTGACGTCGGCGGCGGCAAAGGTCGCGCCGTCCGGGAGTTCCGGCGGATCGTCGTGCGGCAGGTCGACCACGGTGACCCGGGCACCGGCCGCGGCGAGCCGGCGGGTGGTGGCCAGACCCAGCCCCGATGCCCCGCCCGTGACCAGTGCCGCCGCTCCGTCGATGCGCATGACGACACCGTAGGCCCCGTCCGCTGGCTAGGGTCGCGGGGTGGTCACTCCCCCGCCCCGGCGCCCGTTCGCCGACGCCCTCGCCGGCGGACCGGTCGTCCTCGACGGCGGTCTCGCCACCCTGCTCGAGGCGCACGGCGCCGATCTCACGTCGGAGCTGTGGTCGGCGCGGCTGCTGCGTGACGACCCGGACGCGATCGGGGCGGCGCACCGGGAGTACTTCGAGGCGGGTGCCCAGGTGGCGATCACCGCGTCCTACCAGGCCTCGTTCGAGGGCTTCGCCGGCCTCGGGCTGGACCGGGCGGCCGCGGCCGCGCTGATCCGGCGCAGCGTCGGGATCGCCCGCGAGGCCAGAGATGTGGCCCGTCCGGACGGCTGGGTGGCGGCGTCGGTGGGCCCGTACGGGGCGGTGCTCGCCGACGGATCGGAGTACCGCGGAGACTACGGACTCGACGAGGCGGAACTCCGGGACTGGCACCGGCCGCGGCTGGAGGTGCTGCTGTCCGCCGGTGCGGACGTCCTCGCGGTGGAGACCGTGCCGAGCCTGGCCGAGGCCGCCGCCGTCGTCTCCCTCGTCGCGGGGACCGGACATCCGGCGTGGCTGGCGCTGACCGTCGACGGCGACCGCACCCGGACCGGAGAGCCGCTGGACGAGGTGTGGGCGATGGCCGCCGAGGTACCCGAGATCGTCGCGCTGGGGGTGAACTGCACGGCGCCGGAGCACGTCGCGGCGGCGGTGGCGGGTACCGCCCGCTACCGCCCGGTGGTCGTCTACCCGAACAGTGGCCAGGGCTGGGACGCGGTGCACCGCTGCTGGACCGGGTCGGCGGCGTTCGACGCCGGGCAGGTGCGGGAGTGGATCGACGCCGGCGCCCGGCTCATCGGGGGCTGCTGCCGGGTGGGCCCGGGCGAGATCCGCCAGATCGCGGACCTCGCCGCGGCCCACTGAGTCCGCGGTCCGGCGCCGGCTCTCGCAACCTCGGGCGGAAAACGCCCGCATTCGGGCACGATCCGCCCGAGGATTCCGCGGCGCCGGCAATCTCGGGCGGATAACTCTCACCGACGAGAGAAATCCGCCCGACGTCGCGGACCGTCACCCGGGCCCGACCACATCCCTCCCGGAGTCGGGAAGGAAAATGCTCTAGAGCCCCCGGACGGCGTCCGCGAGCACGTCGAGGCCCTCGGTGAGCAGCGCGTCGCCGATGACCAGCGG
The DNA here is from genome assembly GCA_052039515.1 of Nakamurella sp. GTDB lineage: Bacteria > Actinomycetota > Actinomycetes > Mycobacteriales > Nakamurellaceae > Nakamurella. The sequence continues at coordinate 3,316 of JBQGEH010000668.1, forward strand.
CGGGAGCAGCCGGATGACGTTGCCGTAGCTGCCGCAGGTGAGCACGACGACACCGGCGGCGTGGCAGGCCTTCGCGACGGCCGCGGCGGCCGCGGCGTCGGGGTCCTGGGTGCCGCGCACCACGAACTCGACGGCGATCATCGCGCCGCGGCCGCGGACGTCACCGATCCGGCCGGTCTCGGCGGCCAGCGCCTCGAGCCGGGGCCGGGCGATCGCCTCGATCCCCCGGGCCGCACCGGCCAGGTCCTCCGCCCGCATCGTCTCGATCGCGGCCAGGGCGGCGGCGCAGGCGATCGGGTTGCCACCGTAGGTGCCGCCCAGGCCACCCGGGTGCACGGCGTCCATCAGCTCGGCGCGACCGGTGACCGCGGCCAGCGGCATCCCGCCGGCGATGCCCTTGGCCGTGGTGATGAGGTCGGGCACCACACCCTCGTGGTCGCAGGCGAACCAGTCGCCGGTCCGGCAGAACCCGGTCTGGATCTCGTCGGCGATGAACACCACGCCGTTGGCGGTGCACCACTCCGACAGCGCGGGCAGGAAACCGTCCGCGGGCACGACGAAGCCGCCCTCGCCCTGGATCGGCTCGATCAGCACCGCGGCCACCGCGCCGGCGCCGATCTGGGTCTGGATCTGGGCGATGGCCCGGGCCGCGGCCTCCTTGCCGTCCAGCCCGTCCCGGAACGGGTAGCTCATCGGCATACGGTAGATCTCGCCCGCGAAGGGGCCGAAGCCCGCCTTGTAGGGCATCGCCTTCGCGGTCAGCGCCATCGTCAGGTTGGTGCGGCCGTGGTAGGCGTGGTCGAACACCACCACCGCGGACCGGCCGGTCGCGAGCCGGGCGATCTTGACCGCGTTCTCCACCGCCTCGGAGCCGGAGTTGAACAGCGCCGTCTTCTTGGCGAGCGATCCGGGGGTCAGCTCGTTGAGCTGCTCGGCGACGGCGACGTAGCCCTCGTACGGGGTGACCATGAAGCAGGTGTGGGTGAAGTGGGTGATCGCGTCCTGCACGGCGTCGACCACCCGCGGGGCGGCGTTGCCGACCGAGGCCACCGCGATGCCGGAGCCGAGGTCGATCAGGGAGTTGCCGTCGATGTCGACGATCACGCCGCCGGCCGCGTCGGCGACGTAGACCGGCAGGGTGCTGGCCACCCCCGCGGACACAGACCCACGGCGGCGCTCGTGCAGCTCGACCGACTTCGGTCCGGGGACGGCGGTCACCAGCCGGCGCTCCTGTGGCAGTACGGCAGCGGTCTCGGGGGCCGTGGTGGTGGTCACGCGCAACGCCTCTCGGGTCGGTGTCAG
>JBQGEH010000669.1:0-5224 GCA_052039515.1 Nakamurella sp.
TGCGCTCGTCGAGCCGGCCGAGCACCGCGACCAGCAGGCCGTTGGACGCCGCCGCTCCGGTGTCCAGCAGCGCCGACGGGTCGGGCTGCAGCAGCGCCAGCGACGCCAGCACGTCGTCGGCGATGTCGTGCCCGCCGGCCAACTGCCCGCCGTGATGGGAGACCAGCCGGACGTGGTGGTCGCTGCCGAGCAGATGCAGGGTGACGGAGGCGGCCAGGCTGACCGCCGTCTCCAGACTCGAGTCGGCGCCCTCGCCGGCGTGCGCCCGGCTGCGGTGGTCCAGCAGCACGGTGGCGCCGCCGTGCGACACCGGTTCGGTCAGCCGGACCATCAGGTCGTCGTGCCGGGCGGTGGCCCGCCAGTGCACCGTGCGGATGTCGTCGCCGCGTTGGTACTGCCGCACCCCGACGTCGGGATCACCGCCGGTGGTGCCCTGGGTGGACCGGCCGGACGGGGCCGACAGCGAACCGCCGCTGGCCGGGCTGCCCTGCAGGGCGACGACGGTCGGCACCACGAGCACCTCGCTCACCACGGGGAGCGTGCGGTTGTCCTCCCAGGTGCCGAACGGGTCGCCCAGCCGTACCTGCGGCGGGCCCAGGACGAACCGGCCCCGGCGGGAGGCGGTCAACTGGTAGTGCGACACCGCCGCGCGCCCGGCGCCGAGCGCCGGGATGAGGCAGTGGGTGCCTTCGGACAGGTCGGCGGTGCCCGGCTCGAACAGCTCGATGGGTCGGGTCCGGCCCGTGCCCTCGTTGGTGACGACCAGGGCCACCGAGCCGGTCGCCCCGGGGCTGAGCCGCTCGGGGGTGACGTAGTGGGCGGCGGTCAGTGCCGAGCGCCGGGTCGCGGTGATGGCCCAGGCCAGCAGGGGCAGCAGCGCGGCGAGCAGGCCGACCCGCAGCAGGTCGCGTTCGTCGAGCACGACCCCGCACAGGCAGGCGGCCAGCCCGCCGGCCAGCAGACAGCGGCCGCGGGTGGTCAGGCCCCGGTGGCCGCTGCGCGCGGTCCCGGCCGACCGGGCCTTGCGGGCCGGCGGTCGCCCCGCCGACGGGGACCCGGCCGGGGCGCCGGTCGCGGGTGGGGCGACGTGCGTGGCCAACGGGTCAGCCGCCGTGACCGCGGGGCACCCGGACGGCGGACAGCAGGCCGTTGACGATGTCGATCTCCGACCGGCGGGCGGCGTGCGCCTCGACGGTGAGCAGGATGCGGTGCGACAGCACCGGCACGGCCATCCGGCCGATGTCGTCGGGGATGACGAACGGCCGGCCCTCGAGCACGGCGCTGGCCTTGGCCGCCCGGGACAGGTGCAGGGCGGCGCGCGGGGAGGCGCCGAGCCGCACGTCCGGCAGCGTCCGGGACGCCCCGACCAGGTCGACGATGTAGTGCTGCAGCTCGGGCGCCAGGTGGATCCGCGCGGTGGCGTCCATCATCCGGCGGACGGTGTCAGCGTCGGTCACCGCGACCAGGTCGTCCAGCGGGTCGAGGTGGTCCTGCTCGGTGAGCATCGCCGCCTCGGCGCGGCGGTCCGGGTAGCCGATCGAGGTGCGCATGAGGAAGCGGTCCCGCTGCGCCTCGGGCAGGGGATAGGTGCCCTCCATCTCGACCGGGTTCTGGGTGGCCATCACCAGGAAGGGCTGCTGCAGCGGGTAGGTGGCGCCGTCGACGGTGACCTGCTGCTCCTCCATCGCCTCCAGCAGCGACGACTGCGTCTTCGGCGACGCCCGGTTGATCTCGTCGGCGACCAGGATGTTGGAGAACACCGGCCCCGGACGGAACTCGAACAGTCCGGACTGGCGGTCGTACACCGAGACGCCGGTGACGTCGGACGGCATCAGGTCCGGGGTGAACTGCACCCGGTTGACACTGGCGTCGACGGTGCGGGCCAGGGCCTTGGCCAGCCGGGTCTTGCCGACCCCGGGGACGTCCTCGATGAGCAGGTGACCGCCGGTCAGCAGGGCGATGACCGAGAGCCGGACGACCTCGGGTTTGCCCAGCAGCACCCGGTTGACCGCGGCGCCGATCTGGCCACCCAGGGCGGCGACCTCGGCCGGACTCATCGTCGGGGCGGTGGCGCGGCCGCCGTTGGCGCCCTGCTCGCGGGATGGCAGCTCGCCCAGGTCGTGCGTCACGTGGCTCCTTCTCGTCGTCCTCCGGGAGCGTGTGGCGCGTCGGTTCGCGGACCGCCCCGGATCGGACACGTGGAACGGACCGGATCCGGCTCCCACCGGGAGCCCGCCGACCGGTCCGGCGGTGTCTGGTACGCCAGTCTGCCAAAAGCCGCGGCGGGCGGCGGGGGTCCGCGATGAACAGCCGGGGCGGACCGGTGGATGCGCCGTGCGGATCTCACGGTGGGTGAACCGTTCGTCGCTGTTGGTTGAAGCCGGGTGACCTGCGCTTTTCCTGGCGCCACCGCGTCCCCCCGATCCCCCCACCGTCCACCACAGATGCGGCGCCGGCCGGCTGCATGGGCCCGGTCCGGGCGTTCTGTCCGGTTCGGGGGCCCGCCGCGTGGCTCGTGGGCGGCGTGGACAGGGAAATCCGCCCCACCGCGCCCCACCCGCCGCGACCTGCGGAGATAGTGGCGAGTCGGGGTGGGACACGCCCCCCGGGGACTTGTTTGTGGGGCGAAGTGGGGTAACGTGTCAGGAACTGGGGGACGGTGGGCAGGTCCCCCTGGAGCAGGTCGAAGGAGGGAGGTGCCGGTGTGGCTTTCAGTGGTTTCGTCGGCACCTACACGCCCCGCCTCGACGACAAGGGCCGGGTCACCCTCCCGGCCAAGTACCGCGACAAGCTCGCCGGCGGGGTCGTGCTGATGCGCGGCCAGGACCACACCCTCTACGTCCTCACCACCGAGGGCTTCGAGACGTTCGCCGACCGGGCCATCAACGCCGAGATCACCGACGCGAAGCAGATCGGGTTCCAGCGCTACATGCTCGCCAACACCGAGGACCAGCGGCCGGACGCACAGGGCCGGATCACCAGCCCGGCCAAGATGCGCGAGTACGCGGGTCTCGGCAAGGACGTCGTCATCAACGGCGCCGGCCTGCGGATGGAGATCTGGGCGGCCGACGCCTGGGCCCGTTACGAGGCCGAGCAGGAAGCCGCCTACGCCTCACCGGAAGCCGGGATCTTCGACCGCGGCTGACGGCACCACCCGCACCACCCCGCAGCACCGCACCACCAGCAGTCGGCAACACCGGTACCACCCGTAGTCCGCAGTACCGAGGCCACGCAGTCCGGCCTTCACCCGAACGTCCGTCCTGGAGCGACTTCCCCCGCGCCAGGCCGGATCTCCGTCCTGATGCGACTTCCCCCGCACCAGGCCGGGGCGTCCCTGGAGCGACTTCCCCCGCGCCAGGTCCGTCTCCTCGGGTGGGGACCAGTCCGCGTGGCCCCCTCGTCTCCACCCGCTGCACCCGATCCACCGACCATCCACGAGCCCGCCGCCTCCACCGGCGCACCGACGAGAGGGTCACGGCATGGTCGACGAGCACGTACCGGTGCTGGCCGACCGCGTGGCGTCCCTGCTCGATCCGGCGCTGGACCGGGACGGGGCCGTGTTCGTCGACGCCACCCTCGGCCTCGCCGGCCACACCGTCCTGATGCTCGAGCGCCACCCCGGCCTGCACGTCATCGGCATCGACCGGGACACCGCCGCACTCGGCCTGGCCCGGGAGCGGGTCGAGGCGGCCGGGTACGGCGACCGCTTCGACGCCGCGCACGCCGTCTACGACCAGATCCCCGCCGTGCTCGACGACCTCGGCGTCCGCCGGATCGACGGCATCCTCTTCGACCTCGGCGTCTCGTCGATGCAGCTGGACCGGGCCGACCGTGGTTTCGCCTACGCGGTGGACGCGCCGCTGGACATGCGGATGGACCCGACCGTCGGCCTCACCGCCGCCGACGTGCTCAACACCTACGGACCGGGTGACCTGGTGCGCATCCTGCGGGAGTACGGCGAGGAGAAGTTCGCCACCCGCATCGTCTCGCTCATCGTCAAGGAGCGCTCGGCCCGGCCGTGGACGACGAGCGCGCCGCTGGTCGAGCTGATCCGCACCGCGATCCCGGCGGCCGCCCGGCGCACCGGCGGTCACCCCGCCAAGCGCACCTTCCAGGCGCTGCGGATCGAGGTCAACGACGAGCTCGGCGCCCTGCGCCGGGCGATCCCGGCCGCGGTGGACGCGTTGGCCGTCGACGGCCGCATCGTCGTGATGGCCTACCAGAGCCTCGAGGACCGCATCGTCAAGCAGGCCCTCACCCCGCTGACGCGGTCCACGACCCCCCTGGACCTGCCCGTCGACCTGCCCGAGCACGCGCCGCAGCTGCGCTGGATCGTGCGCGGCTCCGAAGCCCCCACCGACGCGGAGGTCGCGGCGAACCCGCGGGCCGCCTCCGCCAGACTCCGTGCCGCACAACGCATCCGGGAGGCCGCGTGAACCACCCCACCCACTCCGACCCGCCCCGTCGGGCGACGGCCGGACGGGTCGCGACCCCTGGCTCCCGCCGCCCCGCGCGTCCAGGCAGCGGTGACACGCTGACCGCGGCACCCCGCGTGCGTCCGTCGGATGCGCCGGCCGCCGACCCGGCGCCGGGGTTCGCCCCCGACGCGCCCGAGGCTCCCCGTCGGTCCGAGCGGACCTCCCGCCGGGCCGGCGGTCCGCACCCCGGCTCTCCGCGGCCGTCCGCGGCCGAGGCCGCCCGGCTGCGGCGCTCCCGGCGCAACGCCAAGATGGCCACGACCCTGCGGGGCGGTGAGCCGGTCGCGCGCCGCGCGCTGACCGCCCGGCAGGTCCCGTTCGTGGCCGTCCTGGTCGGGCTGCTCGGCGCCGGGCTCGCCGGCGTGCTGTGGCTCAACACGCTCACCGACGAGGCCGGCATCCGGACCAATGCGGCCACCGCCGCCGCGGCCGACCGGCAGCTGCGCATCGAGGCGCTGGAGAGCGACATCGCCGCCAAGAACGCCACCCCGGCGATCGCCGCGGCCGCTCGCGCCCTCGGGCTCGTCCCGGCCGGTGACGCGGCCATCCTGGTGGTCCCGACCGACGGTGGCGCCGCGACGGTGGTGGGGGAGCCGAAGCCGGTGGCCGACCCGGTCGCCGAAGCCCAGGCCGCCCAGGCCGCCGCTGCGGCCGCCGCCCAGCAGGCGGCGCAACAGGCCGCGCAGCAACAGGCCGCCGACGCCGCCGCCGCTCAGCAGGCCGCGCAGCAGCAGGCCGATGCCGAT